>CAKUMG010000915.1 GCA_934667465.1 uncultured Actinoplanes sp.
AAGAGCAGCTGCTGCACGCTGAAGGCGTTGCCGCCCAGGTTCTTGATGCTCGCCTGCACCGCCGGGGGCAGGCCGGCCGGGGTCACGGTGCCGGGGGTCGCCAGCACCAGCCAGGCGGGCGCCAGCTCGGAACCGAGGCCGGCCCGGACCGCGGCCGCGGCCAGCCGGCGCGGGTCGGTGAGGACCGGACGGCCGGCGTACGCGGTGGCGACCGCCCCGGCCACCGCTCCCGACAGGGCACCGGAGGGTCCGTACCGCAGCCGCGACTCGTCCGCGATCAGCGTGGGCGCGCCGGGCAGCGGCCAGACGGCGGCCGCCCACCCGACCGCGAGCCCCTCGGCGGCCAGGTGTTCCCGGAGCCGGGCGGGGTTGCCGGGCCGGGTCTCGTCGTACTCCCCGACCGGCCGCCAGTCCGCGTCGGTGTGCCCCGAGGTCGCGGACGCGCGGTCCACCAGCCGGTGCACGCCCAGCTCGTTCTCCACGGTCAGCAGCAGCGCGCCGCCGGGCCGGAGCACGCGGCGCAGCGCCCGCACGCTCTCCACCCAGGACAGCTGCGGCCCCTCCACCGAGCACAGCCGGTCGGTGCCGTCCAGCGCGAGGACCAGGTCGTACTCCTCGTCGGGCAGCTTCGCGACGGTGCCCAGCAGGACGTCGCGCCCGGCCTCGGTCAGCCGCGCGGCGTCGTCCTGACCGCGTACCAGGAACGTGACCCGGGCGGATTGCAGCCCGTCGGCGATCGACGGGTCGTGCGGGCCGGCCACCAGGACGCGGCCGCCGGCCGGCAGGAACGAGGCGAGGTACGCGTACGAGGGCCCGGAGGCGGGGGCGGCGTCGGACCAGCCGGCCATCTCCCCGCCCAGGTGTCGCAGGGTCACGCCGCCGCCCATCCCAGGGTCACGGCCACCTCGGCCGGGGAGGCGAGCAGGCCGGCGCCGAGCTCGGAGCGCGCCGACGCCACCGCCGCCACCGGCTCGGGGAAGTGGCCGTGCAGCTCGGGCCACTGCCGGCGGATGCGGTCGGCGATCGTGCGGACCTCGCCGTCGAGTTGCATGGGGTCTCCGTAGACGGCCGGCTCGCAACCCACCGCGGCGCCGTACAACACGGCACTGCTCAGCCGGTTGGACGCCACCCGGCGGTGCTTGCGCAGCTCGGCGAGCTGGTTGTGGAGGAACTGCGTGTCGGTGTCGCGCCAGCGCAGCCCGCGGTAGCCGTGGCAGACGACCCGCCCGGCCTCCTCGTAGCGGCGCCGGGTCTTCTCGTCCCGGTACTCGTGCCAGTAGAGGCAGAACGTGACCGGGCCGTCCTCGGTCTCCAGGACCTCGTCGATCAGCCGCTGGTGGTCCCCCGCGATGTGCTGACCCTCCCAGCCGTGGAAGGGGTAGTAGATGGTCCCCTCCCGCGGCTCGTCGGCGGCCGGCTCACCCACGGTCCTCAGCAGATAGAGGAAGGGCGCGCCGATCGTCGTCGCGTACCGGCGGCCCATCGACCACGCCCGCCGCCGGGTCTGCTCCGACCAGACGAAGATGGGCCTGCCGGAGACGTACGGCGTGCCGGCCCCCAGCCCGTCGACCACGTTCCAGCCGTGCTGCAGATAGCCGTTGATCCGCGGCGGGTTCTCGGGATCGAGCCCGCAGTACGCGGCCATCACGTGCGCGTGGCCGTAGAAGTGGTTGGCGTGGTGCACTCCGGCTCAGCTCCCCAGCACCGTGCGCAGGGTCTCGACGACGCGGTCCTGATCGGCGTCGGTCAGGTCGTAGAAGAGCGGCAGGGACAGCTCCTCGGCGTAGAAGGCCTCGGCGTTCGGGCACATGCCGCGCTTGTAGCCGAGATCCTCGTAGACCGGGTGCCAGTACGCCGGGATGTAGTTGACCTGCACCCCGATGCCCGCGGCGCGCAGCCGGTCGAACACCTCGCGGCGGCGCCCGTCGAGGATGCGCACCGGGTAGAGGTGGCGCATCGGGTCGACGTAGTCGCGGGTGACCGGCAGCCGCAGGCCCGGCACGCCGGCGAGCAGCTCGTCGTAGCGGGCCGTCAGCTCGGTCCGGCGCGCCTTGAACGCGCCGAGGCGGCGCAGCTGCGAGCTGCCGAGCGCGCAGAGCACGTCGGGCAGGCGGTAGTTGAGCCCGAAGTCGTGCACCTCGTGGAACCACGCGCCCTCGTCGGGGCGCCGCAGCGACTCGCGGACCACGCCGACCGAGCGGAACGTCCGGGCCTGCCGCAGCAGGTCGGGGTCGGGTGTCGCCACCGCGCCGCCCTCGCCGCTGGTCAGGTTCTTCGTGGGGAAGAACGAGAACGTGGTGAGGTCCGCGAGGGAACCGACCGGTCGGCCCCGGTACGTGGATCCGATCGCGTGCGCGGCGTCGGCGAGCAGCACCGCGTCCGCGCTGTCGGCGACCTTGCGCAGCTCGTCGTACTCCGCGGGGTGGCCGGCGTAGTCGACAGCCGCGATGGCCCGCGTACGCGCGGTGACGGCCGCCTCCGCCGCGTACGGGTCGAGGTTGGCCGTGTCCTCCTCCACGTCGGCGAAGACGACCGTGGCGCCCAGCATCGACGCGGTGCCGGCGGTGGCGTAGAACGTCATCGGGGTGGTGACGACCTCGTCGCCGCGCCCGATCCCGGCCGCCGCGTACGCCGTGTGCAGCGCCGCGGTGCCGTTGCTGACCGCGATGCAGGGCGCGCCCGCGATCCGGGCCAGGTCGTTCTCGAACAGGTCGACACGCGGCCCGGTGGTCAGCCAGTCGCTGCGCAGCGCCGCCGCCACGGCCGCGACGTCGTCCTCGGTGACGTTCTGCCGCCCGTACGGCAGCATCAGTTCTCCTTGATGAGGTCGCGCATCTCGTCGACCTCCAGCCAGAGGTCGTTGTTGTCCGACCGGTAGTTGAAGCCGTCCGCAACCGGCTCGCCACCCTCGGGGGTCTGGTAGCCCCAGCTGGCGACGACGGGCTGGACCACGTAGCGGTCCGGGAAGCGCAGGGTCCGGCGGCTGTCGTCGGCCGCGATCATCTCCTCGTGCAGCTTCTCGCCCGGGCGCAGGCCGGCCTCGTGCGTGGGCGCGTCCGGCGCGACGGCCTCGACCAGGTCGAGGATGCGCATGCTCGGGATGCGCGGGACGAACAGCTCGCCGCCCTGCATCACGTCGAACGAGTCGACGACGAACTTGACGGCCGCGTCGAGGGTGATCCAGAAGCGGGTCATCCGCTTGTCGGTGATCGGCAGGCTCTTGCCCTCGGCGTTGAGCTTGCGGAAGA
>CAKUMG010000916.1 GCA_934667465.1 uncultured Actinoplanes sp.
GGGTGGCGGGAGTGCTCTGCCGAAGAAGGCCCGGTTCTCCATGGAGACCGGCTTCAAGGGGCTCAGCACGGCAGCAGGCGCGATGGTGCTGGTCATCATCGTGGCCATCGCGGTCTTCCTGATCTCCAAGGCCGTGCCGGCACTCAACGCCAACACCGTCAACTTCCTGACCTCGACGGAATGGTTTCCTAACGACGCGGAACCGCGCTTCGGCATCGCCGCGCTGGCGTTCGGCACGGTGTTGTCGTCGGTGCTGGCGCTGCTCGTCGCGGTGCCGATCGCCCTGGGCATCGCGCTCTTCCTGTCGCACTACGCGCCGAAGCGGCTCGCCACGCCGCTCGGCTTCGCGATCGACCTGCTCGCCGCCGTCCCGAGCGTCGTCTTCGGCCTCTGGGGCCGCGACGTCTTCCTGCAGCCGGTGCAGGACTTCTCGGTCTGGCTCAACAAGTACTTCAGCTGGATCCCGCTGTTCGGCGGCGACGGCCCGTTCGGCCGCTCGATCATGCTGGGCTCGCTGGTGCTGGCGATCATGGTGCTGCCGATCGTCACCTCGCTCTCGCGCGAGGTCTTCCAGCAGACGCCGGGCATGAACGAGGAGGCCGCGCTCGCGCTCGGCGCCACCAAGTGGGAGATGGTCCGCACCGCGGTGCTGCCCTACGGCAAGCCCGGCGTCATCGCCGCGGTCATGCTGGGCCTGGGCCGCGCGCTCGGCGAGACGATCGCCCTCGCGCTGACCCTCGGCATCACCTTCGACATCTCGTTCAACCTGATCGAGAGCGGCGGCAACTCGATCGCCGCGAACATCGCCAACACCTTCGGCGAGGCGAACGCCACCGGCCGCGGCGCGCTGATCGCCTCCGGTCTGCTGCTGTTCGCGATCACGCTGGTCGTCAACATGGCTGCGCGGGCGATCATCTACCGCCGCCGCGAGTTCCGGGACAGTGCCGCATGAGCCTGCTTGATCGTGAGACCCCCGGCGTCGTCATGACGCCGGACAACATCCGGACCAAGAAGCTCCCGGTCCTGGCCGACCTCGGCATCGCCGCGGCCGCGCTGGTCGTCGCGGCCGCTGTCGTGCTCGGCTTCGGCATCGGCAACTGGGTGCTGGTGATCGTCCTGGGCGCGGTGTTCTACCTGGTCGGCCTGCACTTCGCCGCCGGCGCGGTCGAGGGCAAGCGCGCCGCCCGCAACCGCATGTGGCGGGCGGCCATCTACGCGGCCTGCCTGCTGGCGCTCATCCCGCTGGTGTCGGTGGTGTGGACGCTCGTCTCCAAGGGTGCGGCCCGCCTCGACGGCGACTTCTTCGGCAGCTCGATGAACAACATCGGCGCCCGCGACCCGAACGGTGGCGCCTACCACGCCATCATCGGCACCCTGGAGCAGGTCGGTCTCGCCGCCCTGATGGCGGTCCCGCTAGGCGTGCTCGGCGCGATCTACCTGGTCGAGTACGGCCGCGGCAAGTTCGCCCTGGTCGTCCGCTTCTTCGTGGACGTCATGACGGGCATCCCGTCGATCGTCGCCGGCCTCTTCGTGCTGGCGTTCTGGGTGCTCATCGTCAGCCCCTGGTTCAACAACGGCACGCCGCGCTTCTCCGGCTTCGCGGCCTCGCTGGCGCTGACGGTGCTGATGCTGCCGACGATCGTGCGGTCCACCGAGGAGATGCTGCGGCTGGTGCCGGGGCCGCTGCGCGAGGGTGCGTACGCGCTCGGCGTACCGCAATGGAAGACGATCCTCCAGGTCGTGCTCCCCACCGCGCTGCCCGGCATCGTCACCGGCATCATGCTCTCCATCGCCCGCGCCGCCGGTGAGACCGCGCCGGTGCTGCTGGTCGCCGGCGGTGCCGCCGCGATCAACATGGACCCGTTCTCGGGCAACCAGTCGTCGCTGTCGCTCTTCGTCTACCAGCAGGCCGGCGACGCCTCGCGGTTCGCGCCGGACCGCGCCTGGACGGCCGCGCTCACGCTGGTCGCCCTGGTCCTGATCCTGACCATCGCAGCGAAGCTGCTCGCCCGCCGCAACCGGCTGTCCTGAGTAAGAGGTATCCCCATGGCCAAGCGCATCGAGGCGAGCGGAGTCTCGTCCTACTACGGCTCGTTCAAGGCGATCGACGGTGTCTCGATGACCGTCGAGCCGAAGACGATCACCGCCCTGATCGGCCCGTCCGGCTGCGGCAAGTCGACGTTCCTGCGGTCCATCAACCGCATGCACGAGGTGCTGCCGAACGCCCGCATCGAGGGCCGGCTCACCATCGACGACCAGAACATCTACGACCCCGACGTGGACGTCACCGCGGTCCGCCGGATGATCGGCATGGTGTTCCAGCGCCCCAACCCGTTCCCCACGATGTCGATCTACGAGAACGTGGTCGCGGGTCTCAAGCTGAACGGCGTCAAGAAGAAGTCGGTGCTCGACGACGCCGCCGAGCAGTCGCTCAAGTCGGCGAACCTCTGGGACGAGGTCAAGGACCGGCTCGGCCGCCCCGGCGCCGGCCTCTCCGGCGGACAGCAGCAGCGCCTCTGCATCGCCCGCACCATCGCGGTCCAGCCGCAGGTCGTCCTCATGGACGAGCCCTGCTCGGCGCTCGACCCGATCTCGACGCTGGCGATCGAGGACCTGATGTTCAAGCTGAAGGACCAGTTCACGATCATCATCGTCACGCACAACATGCAGCAGGCCGCCCGCGTCAGCGACAAGACCGGCTTCTTCTCGATCGAGAAGACCGGCGACCCGGGCCGCCTCATCGAGTACGACGACACGCAGAAGATCTTCAGCAACCCGTCCCAGAAGAAGACCGAGGACTACATCACCGGCCGCTTCGGCTGATCGTTCTCACAGCTCCACCTCGGCGCCACCGTCGCCGGTCCTGCGCACGCGCGGCATGACCGGCACGGTGGCGTCGCGCGTTGCGCTGCCTGCCACCAGATCCTCGACATTGCCGTACGCGGCCAGCTGCGCCAGCGTCACGCGGGTGGGCGGGAGCATCGTGAGCCCGTCGGCCGCATCCGGGCTGACCCAGGCCGTCCCCTCGGCCTCACCCGAGACGTCGCGCGCCGCCTGCGCCTGGGGCAGCAGCGCCACGAAGAACCACGTGTCGAACCGCTTCGGCTCGAACTCCGGCGTGATCCAGCGCGACCACGGCAGCAGCAGGTCGTCGCGGAGCAGCAGCCCGCGCCGGGCCAGCGGCACCGTCGTGGTGGAGAGGGTGATCGAGCGCCCGAGCACCCGGTCGATGTACT
>CAKUMG010000917.1 GCA_934667465.1 uncultured Actinoplanes sp.
GCGCTGGAGCTGGGCGGCAAGTCGGCGAACATCATCCTGGAGGACGCCGACCTGACCCGCGCGGTCAAGGTCGGGGTCGGCAACGCCTTCCTCAACAGCGGCCAGACCTGCACGGCGTGGACGCGGATGCTGCTGCACCGCTCGCTCTACGCGGACGCGGTCGCGCTGGCTGCCACGGCCGCCGCGGGATACCGTACGGGCGATCCGTTCGATCCCGCGACCAGGCTCGGGCCGCTGGTGTCGGCGGCGCAGCGCGACCGGGTGCGGGGTTTCGCCGACCGGGCCGACGCGCGGCTGGTGAGCGCGCCGGCGGCCGTACCCGATCGGGGTCATTTCTTCCCCGCGACGGTCTTCGCCGACGTCGACCCGGACAGCGAGCTGGCCCAGGAGGAGATCTTCGGGCCGGTGTTGTCGATCATTGCGGTCGAGGACGACGACCATGCCGTACGCGTCGCGAACAACTCACGGTACGGCCTGGCGGGCGCGGTCTGGGGCTCGCCGGAGCGCGCGCTCGCCGTCGCGCGCCGGTTGCGGACCGGCGCGGTGGACCTCAACGGCGCCGGGTTCAACCCGCTGGCACCGTTCGGCGGCTACAAGCAGTCCGGCATCGGGCGGGAGCTCGGCGCGTACGGGTTGAGCGAGTTCCAGCAGACGAAGGCGATCCAGCGATGACGGCGTACATCAAGGCGCTCGTGGCCCGCGACCCCGGCACGGCGCCCGCGATCGAGGAGATCCACCTGCCCGAGGTGGGCCCCGGCCAGGTGCGGGTCCGGATCCGCGCGGCCGGCGTCTGCCACTCCGACCTGTCGATGGTCAACGGCACCCTCACGCCGCCGCACCCGCTGATCCTGGGGCACGAGGCCGCCGGCGAGGTCGTCGAGACCGGCCCCGGCGTCACCCGCGTGACCCTGGGCGATCACGTCGCGCTCAACTGGGCGCCGCCGTGCCGGCAGTGCTGGTTCTGCACCCACGACGAGCCATGGCTGTGCCCGGCCGCCAACGTGGCCGCCCTGGAGAACGGCAGCACCCTCGACGGCGCCCCGGTGCACGTCACGCTCGGGCTGGGCGCGTTCGCCGAACAGGTGGTGGTGCCCGAGCGCGCGGTGATCGCCGTCCCGGCCGGCCTGGACTTCCTGAGCGCGGCCCTGCTCGGATGCGCGGTTCTCACCGGTACGGGCGCCGTGCGCAACACGGCACGGGTCGCGTCCGGGGAGGCCGTGGTCGTCATCGGCCTCGGTGGCGTCGGGCTCTCCGTCGTGACGGCGGCCCGGGCTGCCGGCGCCGGCCCGGTCATCGCGGTCGACGTGTCACCGGCCAAGAAGGACCTGGCCGCGGCGGCGGGCGCCTCGGACTTCGTGGTCGCCGGCGACACGCTCTCCAAGGACATCCGGGCCCTGACCGGGGGCCGCGGCGCCGACCACGCGTTCGAGTGCGTGGGCCGCGCATCGACGATCCGCGCGGCGTGGCGGGCCACCCGCCGCGGCGGGCAGGTCACCGTCGTCGGCATGGGCCGCGGCGACGACCTCGTGCAGCTGAGCGCACTCGACATCTTCACCTCCGCGCGGACGCTGCGGTCCTCGGTCTACGGCTCCTCCGACCCGGACCGCGAACTGCCGCTGCTCGCCCGCGAGGTGGTGGCCGGCTCGCTGCGGCTCGACCACCTCATCACCGACCGGATCGGCCTCGAGGACATCCCGGCCGCGTTCGACCGGATGAACCGGGGGGAGGGTGCCCGGTCGGTGGTCGTGCTGTGAGCTGTCGCGTTTCTCCAAGACGGCGCCGGACCGGCTTCGTACGCTGGCGACATGGCCGAGATCGAGCTGCTTTCAGGTGTTCTGTCCAAGACCGGTGACCTCATCGCCGGCGTCCACCCCGACCAGCGCGGCCTCCCGACCCCGTGCCCCGAATACGACGTGGCCGCGCTCGTCGACCACATCGTCGGCTGGGTGCAGGTGTTCGAGGCCGGCTGCCACGGCCGCAAGTACGAGGGGGATGCCGCCACCTTCAAGGCGGGCCCCGACCCGGCCGCCGAGTTCCGCGCCGCCGCGGACAGCCTCGTCGCGGGCTGGCGCGAGCACGGCCTCGACCGGCAGGTCGCCGTCACCAGCGGCGAGATGCCGGGCGAGCTCGTCTTCAACATGACGCTCATGGAATACCTCGTGCACGGCTGGGACCTCGCGATCGCCACCGGCCAGCCCGTCCCGTTCACGCCTTCGGAGGCGTCGGAGACGCTGGCGCGCGCGCAGGTCACGCTGCCCCCGGAGTACCGCGGCGAGGGCATGCCCTTCGGCGACATCGTCCCCGTCGACGAGCACGCGCCCGCGATCGACCGGCTCATCGGCTTCCTGGGCCGCACGCCGTCGTAGTGGTCGCCAGCGCGGTCGCCAGCCACCGTAGATCCTCGGTCGCGTCCGGGGCGCTGCGCTGCCCCCGCACCCGGGCGACGAGCACGCGATAGCGCTCCGCGTCCGCGTCCATCCCCGCCCGCAGCGAGGCCAGCACCGCGCTCCGGTCGGCGTCACCGAACAGGCCGTCGACCAGCTCGGCGGGGTCCGTACCCCGCTGCCGGGCCTCCGCCACGGCGTGCACGACCTGCCGGGCCCACCAGATGTTCGCCCCGGGCGGTGGCTCCTGCCCGGAGGCGGGCATGGTGAGCTCCAGGAACGCGCCCATCCGGGCCCGGAACTCCGGGTCCTGCACCAGGCCCGCCAGCTCGATCCACGCATCCACCTGGTCGGGCGTGGGATCGTCAGGCAGCTCGATGCGCAGGTCGCGCACCCGTGGCTCGAGGGCCTCGAAGCGGCCGAACACCGCCGCCTTGAACTCCTCGATGATCTGCGAACGTTCGGTCGCGGAAAGCCGTGCCAGCCGGTTCATCAGTGCCGTCTCCTCGGTGTTCGATCGACGCTTCGCCACGGTGGACAGGACCGCCCGGCTCGCCTTCAGCGCCCGGATCTGCGCGTCGATCGCGGCCACCCGCACCTCGGCGACCTCGGCGACCGTCGCCGTCCCCGCGAGCACCCGGCGTACGTCGTCGAGCCCGAGCCCCAGCTCCCGCAGCGTGCGCACCAGCTCCACCCGGGCCACAGCCGCCGCGTCGTAGAGCCGGTATCCGGCCGCCGATCGACCGGCGGGCGTGATGGCTCCCTCGTCCGACCAGAAGCGCAAGGTACGCGCGGCGAGCCCGGTGCGTCGTGCGAGCCGGCCGATGGTGAGCAGGCCGTCGTCTTCGTCCA
>CAKUMG010000918.1 GCA_934667465.1 uncultured Actinoplanes sp.
TCGCCAGCCACGCCTCGGTGACCTGTTCCGCCGAACCCTGCAGCGCGATCGTCGAGGGCTGCGGCTGCCGGGGCACCAGACTCGTCACCCGCACATGATCTCAGGAAACCGCCACCCGCCCGCCATCGACATGCCACACCTGGTCCGCGCCGATCGCCTCGGCCAGATACCGATCGTGGGTCACCACGACAAGGGTGCCCCGGAACACCCGCAACGCGGCTTCGAGGGTGTCGAGGGCGTCGAAGTCCAGGAAGTTCGCCGGCTCGTCCAGCAGCAGCACCCGCGCCGGGCTGTTGACCATCACCGCCAGCAGCAGCCGCCGCAGCTCCCCCGCCGACAGCGAGCGCAGGCTCGCCGTCCACTGCTCCTCGTCGAACTGGTGCGCCACCAGCAGCCGCTCGGCGTCCTCGGCGTAGACCGGCACCCGGGAGCGGAAGAAATCCACGACCGAGATCTCCGTACGCAGACCCGCGTCCGTCTGCGGCAGCACCGCCACGGGCACCCGGGCGAGCCGCTCGAGCTCGCCGAGCAGCGTCGACTTGCCGGAGCCGTTGCGCCCGGTCACCAGGATCCGCTCCCCGCGCCGCACCCGCACGCTCGCGCCGGCGAGCAGGGTGCGCCCGCCGCGGCGTACCGTCAGGTCCTGGGTGTCGACGACCAGCTCCCCGGCGAGGGCCTCGTCGGCCGGGAACGCCAGCGCCAGCGGCGGCCTGGTGCGCGGCTGCTCGATCCAGCGCGCCGAGGCCATCTGCCGGCGCAGCCGCCGCTCGCGGGCCTTCGCCTTCTTCGCCACCCGCTTCGCGATCTTGCGCAGGTGCGGGGCCGTCACCCCGGACCGCACCGTCGCCTCGACCAGGCCGGCCTGCGCCTTGGTGCGCTCGATGTCGGCCTCCCACCGCACCCGGTCCTTCTCCTGCGCCTCGAAGTCCAGCAGCAGCCGCCGCCACCGCCGGGTCTTCTCCGCCCGGTAGGCGGTGTAGCCGCCGCCGGGATAGTCCTGCGGCTCGTCGTGGATGCCGTCGAGCTCGATCACCCGCGACACGACCGCGTCCAGGAACGCCCGGTCGTGACTGACCGCCAGGACCCCGCCCTCGTAGCCGGCCAGCCACTGCGCCAGCCACGCCGCACCCTCGGCGTCGAGGTGGTTGGTCGGCTCGTCCAGCAGCAGCACGTGCGGGTCGTCGAGCAGCGCCCGCGCCAGCAGCAGCCGCGCCTGCTCGCCACCGCTGACCTGCTCCAGCAGCCGGTCGTCGGCCAGGTGCGCGACGCCGAGCCGTTCGCGGGCCTGTGCCAGCCGGGTCTGGCCGGTCCAGCCCTGCAGGGTCATCCACCGATCCTGCATCTCCCCGTACGCGGTGAGCACCTCGGCGCCGGCGGCCAGCTCGGTCTCCAGGTCGCGCAGCCGGGCACCGACGACCGCCAGCTCGCCCAGCCCGGCGGCCAGGAACTCCCCGACCGTCTGCCCCGACGCCGGCACCTGCTGCGGCACGTACGCCACCCGGGTGCCCGGGCCGCGCGTCACCACCCCGTGCAGCGGCGCCAGCTCCCCGGCCAGCACGCGCAGCAGGGTGCTCTTGCCGGCACCGTTCGGGCCGACCACACCGACCCGGTCGCCGGCCCCGAGGACCAGGTCGACCGACGAGAACAACAGCTCACCCTCATGGGCGTGGGCAACACCGACAGCTTTCAACACGAGCAGAACCTCCGCAGGAACCCGGCACCGGACAGAACACGGCGGCCCGCACACCCGGACCCGCAGCGCGGGGGGCGTGTCAGGGCCGGGTCGGTATCACACGGAAGAAGCAACTCCTCGTCGTCGGTCGGCTCCCACCCTGCCGCGCCACGCCCACAGCCGCAACCGATTTACGCGAACGGCCGGCACCCCTGCTCGGGATGCCGGCCGTTCGTTGCTCAATTCCTGCCGCGTACGGGAGCTCCGGGCGCGACCAGGCCGCGTGAGGCTCGATCAGATCGCGTGGCGCTCGAACAGGCCGCACGGGGCTCGATCAGGCCGCGTGGGCGAGCCCCTGCGCGTCGGTGAACGCCAGCCGCGACGCCATCGTCGACCGGCCCGCGACCTGCGCCGCGTACGCCTCCCGCCGCCGCGCCACCACACCGGCACCGCGCACCGCAACCGGCTCCCGCTGCTCCATGTGCCGCGACAGGCCGTCCTTGAGCAGCGCCAAAGCCTCGGTGCGCAGCTGCGACACCCGCGACTCGGTCACCCTTAGCTCCGCCGCCACCTCCGACAGCGGCCGCTCCCGCAGGAACGACGCCTCGACCACGAACCGCAGCCGCTCCGGCAGCACCGCCACCGCGTCGTGCAGGTAGCCGATCCGCTCCCGGTGCAGCAGCATCTCCTCCGGGTTCAGCGACGCCTCGGTCACCATGTCCTCGGCCGTGCCCGCCGCGAACCCCTGCAGCGACAGCACCGCCGCCCGCTGCACGTCGTCCTCGACGCTGGTCAGCTCCGCCTCGGCCACCCCCAGCAGCTCTGCCAGCTCCGCCGCCGACGGCGTGCGGCCCAGCCGCGCCGTCAGCTCCTGCCGGGCCACCTCGGCCCGGCGGGCCCGCGCCCGCACCGACCGGCTCGCCCAGTCCATGCCGCGCAGCTCGTCCAGCAGCGCCCCGCGCACCCGTGCCGCCGCGAACCGGCCGAACGGGATGCCCCGCGACGCGTCGAACGCCTGCGCCGCGGTCACCAGCGCCGCGTACCCCGCCGACGCGAGATCATCACGGTGCACGTGCGCCGGCACCTTGAACAGCATCTCCCGCACCACGTGACCGACCAGCGGCATGTTGTCGCGGATCATCGTCTCCTGCTCGCGGCCGATGACCGTACGCCCCGTGACTGCCGACATGATGTTCCCCCTCGCATCCGCCGCCCGGTGACCCCTCACCGGCTGACAGGGGGAACTTTTCGCTGCTCCGGGTGCAGAACCCGGTCCCGTACGGGTGCAGGAAGGTTGCACCCGGAAAAGTCCTAAAGTCGCCGCGTACGGCCGACCGGCCCCCACGGATGCGGGGGTGCCCATCGGTCGATCGGCCCCCGCCCACCGGCCGCCCGGTGCTCCCGATCAACCCCCGGGCGCGTCCACACTGGACCGGTTCACCCGCCGGGGGCGTTCTGCGGCCCGGCAGGCGGCGCCCGATGCGGCCGGGGACGGCCTGCGCCGGCCCCCACCGGGACGGTCGTGTCGGGAGCGTGCTGCCGCAGGCGGCCCTCGCCGCCTGCG
>CAKUMG010000919.1 GCA_934667465.1 uncultured Actinoplanes sp.
GTGCCCGACGTCGAGGTCATCGGCGACCCGGACGACCGCCTCCCGCACGTGGTGACCTTCTCCTGCCTCTACGTCGACGGCGAGGCGCTGCTGCTGGCCCTGGACCGGCGGGGCTTCGCGGTCTCGTCGGGCTCGTCGTGCACGTCGTCCACGCTGCGCCCGAGCCACGTCCTGGAGGCGATGGGCGTGCTCAGCCACGGCAACGTCCGGGTGTCGCTGCACCGCGGCACGACGGAGGCCGACGTGGACAGGTTCCTGGCCGAGCTGCCCGGCATCGTCGCGGGCCTGCGCGCGGAGGCGGGGATGTGATCGAGGTCGACTCGCGCGGCCGCCGCTGCCCGCTGCCGATCATCGATCTGGCGCGGGCGCTGCCCGGTGCCGCGCCGGGCGAGATCATCCGGGTGCTGGCGGACGACCCGGCCGCCGCCAACGACATCCCGGCCTGGTGCCGGATGAAGCAGCAGGAGTACGCGGGCAGTCCCGCCCCGGACACCTACGACGTGCGCCGGATCACCTGAGATAGTCGAGCACGGACGGCACCGGATCCTTCGCGAGATGCGTGTCGACGACCAGCCGCGCGCCCAGGTAGGGCTCCCACTCGACCCGGCGCTCCAGCACCCGCACCCAGTCGGGGATGCCGTCGTGGGCCGCGGAGCGCGACTCGACCCGGCGGCGGTGCTCGGCGTCGTCGCCGCAGACCACCTCGACCACCCGCAGCGGCACGCCTAGGCGCTCGGCCAGGTCGGTCCAGAGGTCGCGGGCGGCACGGACCGGGTTCACCGCGTCGATGATCACACTGTGGCCCATGGAGAGCTGCGTCTCGGCCAGCGCGGCGACGACACCGTACGCGGCGTGGCCCGGCCGCGGCTCGGTCACCTCGTAGGTCCGCAGCGCGGAGTCGACGGTGTCCACGGCGAGGACGGCGGCGGGCAGGGCGGCGCCCACCCGCTGGGCGAGCGTGGACTTCCCCACGCCGGGAAGCCCGGCGAAAACGGCCAGCACCATCTGATTCTCCCTCACGCCCGCGCGTTCCTCAGGGCTTCACCCGTTCCCGGGCCGCCGCTCGGCGACCCGGGATCCGGCTGGTCTCAGACCTCGGGCCGGCCGGTCTCAGGCCTTGGGGAGGAAGGGCTGGATCTCGGCCGCGGCCTCGTCACCGTACGAGTCGGCGAGCCGCTTGAGGAACGTGTCGGTGCGGATCTCGTACTCCTGGGGGCCGTCGGACTCCAGGACGTGCGCCGCCACCAGCGAGCCGACCTGCGCCGCGCGCTCGAGGCCCACGCCCCAGCTGAGCGCGGTGAAGAAGCCGGCCCGGAAGCCGTCGCCGACGCCCGTCGGCTCCTGCGGGACGACGTCCCGGGCGACCGGGACGTGGATCCGCTCGATGCCGCGGCCGGTGATCTCGACGCCCTCGCCGCCGAGCGTGGTGACCCGGATCTCGACGTGCTCGAGTACCTGGTCGGCGGTGAGGCCGGCCTTCTGCTCGAGCAGCGAGCGCTCGTAGTCGTTGGTGAGCAGGTAGCGCGCGCCCTCGATCAGCGGCAGCACGTCCTTGCCGTCCATCCACGCGAGCTGCTGCGACGGGTCCGCGGCGAACGCGTAGCCGCGGTCGCGGCACTCCTGCGAGTGGCGCAGCATCGCGGCCGGGTCGTTCGCGGCGACGATCACCAGGTCGAGCCCGCCGGCCCGCTCGGCGACCGGGGTCAGCTCGATGTTGCGCGCCTCGGACATCGCCCCCGCGTAGAACGAGGCGATCTGGTTGAACTCCTGGTCGGTGGTGCAGACGAAGCGCGCGGTGTGCTTCGTGTCACTGATGTGCACCGATCCGCAGTCGACCCCGTGCCGCTCGAGCCACGAGCGGTAGTCGGCGAAGTCCGCGCCGACCGCACCGACGAGGATCGGGCGCAGACCCAGCTGCCCCATCCCGAAGGCGATGTTCGGGGCCACGCCGCCGCGCCGCACGACCAGGTCGTCGACGAGGAAGGAGAGCGAGACCTTGTGCAGCTGGTCGGCGATCAACTGCTCCGAGAACTTGCCCGGGAAGTGCATCAGGTGGTCGGTGGCGATCGAGCCGGTAACGGCGATCTTCATGTCGGCCCTCGGGGTCGGGTGCGATTACCTGTGGAGCGTACCGGGGGTTCCCCCGCCGGACATCCCCGCGCCATGTCACATAGACGAAGGCCGCCGTCCCAAAACGGGACGACGGCCTTCGTAACGACCCATGCTCGAGCCACGCGCAGCCACACTCAAGCCACACGCGACTCGCACTCCGACGTTGCGCAACCACGCGTGGTCTTCCACGACGTCTCGCCGCAGCGACCGCAACCAACAGACAACGTGGGGGGGTTCGGGGGGCTCGGCCCCCCGGCAGGGGCGAGTGGGACCGGTCCGCGCTTTCCGCGGACACACTCCACCCGCCCACTCGGCGTCAGTGGAAGCTGTCGCCGCAGGCGCAGGAGTTCTGCGCGTTGGGGTTGTCGATGGTGAAGCCCTGGGCGTCGATGCGGTCCGCGAAGTCGATGGAGGCACCCGCCAGGTAGGGCGCGCTCATCCGGTCCACGACGACCTCGACCCCGTCGAAGTCGCTGACGACGTCGCCGTCGAGCGAGCGCTCGTCGAAGAAGAGCTGGTAGCGCAGGCCGGAGCAGCCGCCCGGCTGCACGGCGATGCGCAGCCGCAGGTCGTCGCGGCCTTCCTGCTCGATCAGGGCCTTGACCTTGACAGCCGCGACGTCGGTCAAAATGACGCCGGTCGGCGCGGCCGTGGTGGCCTCGGTCGACTCGGTGTGCGTTTCACTGCTCACGTGCGGTTCTCCCTGCCGATCAGCTGATGTGCCGTAGAGGCCAACGCTAACCCTCCCCGGCCGTATTCCCAATCGGGCGGCACGTCATCTCCGCCACGCGCCGCCGCAGGTCAACGTCGCAAGATCAACTGCCGCGGCCGTACGGGACACAGCAGCGCACCAACTCCGCCGGCGCCCCGGCCGCGCGCGCTCAGCGGCTCCCCGCCCTGTTGGCCGCCCACGCTCAGCGACCGCGCCGGCCGGACGCGCTCAGCGGCTCCACTGACGCGCGAGGCGCGCGCCGATCTCGCGCAGGCCGGTGGCCGGTTCGGCGAGCGCGCGGCCGGCCGAGCCGAAGTGCTCCACCAGCGCGTACGTCTCCGTCACGCCCGCGGCGGCGGCCTCGCGGTAGCCGGTCTCGTTGCGGCCCGCGACGACGACGCAGGGCAGGCC
>CAKUMG010000920.1 GCA_934667465.1 uncultured Actinoplanes sp.
GCCCGGGTCAAGGGGCGAGCGCCGGACGACGCGCGGATCGGGTCAAGGGGCTTGCGCCGGACGACGCGCGGATCGGCTCAGGGCGCGAGCGCCGCATCGACGGCGGCCTCGACGTGCAGGCGGGTGGTCGGGAAGACCGGGACCGGGCTGTCCTCCTGCGTGACGAGCAGCTCGATCTCGGTGCAGCCCAGGATGATCCCCTCGGCCCCGCCCGCGACCAGGGCGGCGATCACCTCGCGGTAGCGCTGCCGCGACTCCTCGAGGATCACCCCGGCGCACAGCTCGTCGTAGATGATGCGGTGCACGTCGGCGCGGTCGGCCGGGCCGGGCACGAGGGCGTGGACGCCGTGCCGGGCCAGCCGGTCGCGGTAGAAGTCCTGTTCCATGGTGAAGGCGGTGCCGAGCAGGCCCACCTTCGCCTGCCCGGCCGCCCGGACCGCCGCGGCGGTGGCGTCGGCGAGGTGCAGCACGGGGATGCCGAGGCCGTCCTGGATCCGGTCGGCCACCTTGTGCATCGTGTTCGTGCAGATCAGGAGAAGGCCGGCGCCCGCGGCCTCGACCCGGGCCGCCGCCTCGGCGAGCAGCCGGCCCGCCTCGTCCCAGTCGCCGTCGTGCTGGAGGCGCTCGATCTCGGCGAAGTCGACGGAATACAGCACGCAGCGCGCCGAGTGCAGGCCGCCGAGACGCTCGCGCACCAGCTCGTTGGCCAGCCGGTAGTAGTGGGCGCTGGATTCCCAGCTCATGCCACCGAGCATTCCGATGGTCCGCATCCCCCGTTCCTATCAGGAACGGGGGACGCGGCACGACCGGGTATCGGCGTCAGTCGAGCACCTCGGTCACGGTGCCCGCGGCGACCGTACGGCCGCCCTCGCGCACGGCGAAGCCGAGGCCCGCGTCCATCGGGACCGCCTTGCCCAGCTCCACGGTCACGTCGACGGTGTCGCCCGGCATGACCATCGGCAGGTCGCCGAGGTCGACGGCACCGGAGACGTCGGTGGTCCGGAAGAAGAACTGCGGGCGGTAGTTCGCCACGAACGGCGTGTGCCGGCCCCCTTCCTCCTTCGTGAGCGCGTACAGGTGCGCCTTGAACGTGCGGTGTGGCGTGACACTGCCCGGCAGGGCGACGACCTGGCCGCGCTGGACCTGGTCGCGCTTGATGCCGCGCAGCAGGATCGCCGCGTTGTCGCCCGCGTCGGCGGACGGCAGGGACTTGCCGAACGTCTCGAGCCCGGTCGCGACCGTGCTGATGGTCGGGCCGAGACCCACGACCTCAACCGGCTCGCCGGCGCGCAGCGTGCCGCGCTCGACCTTGCCCGTCACGACCGTACCGCGGCCGCTGATGGTGAGGACGTTCTCGATGGGCATCAGGAACGGCTCGCCCAGCTCGCGCGGCGGGATCGGGATGTACTCGTCGACGGCGTCGAGCAGGTCCGCGACGGACTGCACCCACCGCGGCTCGCCCTCGAGCGCCTTGAGCGCGCTGACCCGGACGATCGGCACCTCGTCGCCGGGGAAGCCGTACTCGGTCAGCAGTTCGCGGACCTCGAGCTCCACCAGGTCGAGCAGCTCGGCGTCCTCGACGGCGTCGCTCTTGTTGAGCGCGACGACCAGGTGCGGCACGCCGACCCGGCGGGCGAGCAGCACGTGCTCCCGGGTCTGCGGCATCGCGCCGTCCTGGGCCGAGACGACGAGGATCGCGCCGTCCACCTGCGCCGCCCCCGTGATCATGTTCTTCACGTAGTCGGCGTGCCCGGGCATGTCGACGTGGGCGTAGTGGCGGGCGGGCGTCTCGTACTCGACGTGCGCGATCGTGATGGTGATGCCCCGGTCGTGCTCCTCGGGGGCCTTGTCGATCCCGTCGAACGCGATGTACCGGGTGGTGGCCGGGTCGCGGTCGGACAGGACCTTGGTGATGGCGGCGGTCAGGGTCGTCTTGCCGTGGTCGACGTGGCCCATCGTGCCGATGTTGAGGTGCGGCTTGGTACGGGTGAACTGGCTCTTGGCCATGGAAGTGTCCCTACTGGAGGTAAGAAACGTCGGAACCCGCGCAGGATCGGCCCACCCTCCCCCTGGGTTCCGGGAACTAGCGGGGAAGGGTCAGCGTCGGGTATCGAGGCCGAGGGGCGAGGCGATCGCGGCAGCGCACACGGGAGCGGCCGGCGAGGGGAACCCCGCGGGCAGCTGCAGACCGGGCGCGAACATGGCGATCACGGTAGGCGGTAACAGCGAAGGGCGCGAATGTATTTCAGGCCCGCCCGATCGCCGCCAGCGGCGCCTGCACGATGCGCGGTTTCGCGGCCGGGTCGAGCCAGCGCAGCACGCGCAGCAGGTCGGCGCGTCGTAGCGATACACAACCGGCGGTCGAGCCGCGCCCGTCGACGTGCAGGAAGATCGCCGAGCCGCGGCGGACGTCGGCGGGCGCGGTCGTCACGTACTGGTCGCGCCGGGCGTCCCAGCGGCGGGCCGACGCCGCCGGGCGGTTGAAGTCGATGACGGCCGCGTACTCGTACTGCACCGGATAGGACGCGAGCCGCTCGGAGTGGGCGGTCCGCCACGTCCGGGTGCGGGAGGCGTAGGGCTGGAACATGTTGTATGTGCGCGGGTCGCTGCGGTCGCCCACCCAGCGGTCGTTGCGGTCCACGCGCGTGTACGGGACCCGGGTGCCCGGATCCGCGCCCAGCCCGAACGCCGTGGTGATGCGGAACGTGCCCGCCGGCGTGGTGCCGTTGCCCTGCACCCGCCGCGAGCCCAGGACCAGCCCGCCCAGCCGTTGCGCGCCGGCACGCCTGCGAACTGCTGGCGCCACACCCCGGCCGCGTCCCGCTCGTACGCGCGCAGGGTCCCGTACGTGGATCTCCAGCTCCTGCCCGTCACGACGAGGACCTGGCGCGCGTCGCCGACCGCCCGCAGCCGCGACGGATGCCAGGCGGGCACCGCGGCGGATGCCGGTGCGGCAGACGCCGGCTCGGCATCAGCGAGCCCGGCGGGAGCGGCCAGTCCCGCCGCGAGCAGGACGGTAGCGAGAATCGTTCGCACAGCAGCAGGAATCTACCCGCTCAGTAGTCGAACGCGTGGCCCTTCGCCGATCCCGCCGTCGTCCGCCCCTCGCGGGTGAAGCGCCACGTCACCACCACCTGGTAGCGGTGCCCCGGCTCGCCCCGCAGCGTCACCGGCCCGCACTCGTGCGACGACGAGCCCTCCCCGTAGCGCAGGTGCTCACACGTCGCGGAACGGT
>CAKUMG010000921.1 GCA_934667465.1 uncultured Actinoplanes sp.
TCCCGGTCGAACACCTCGTCCCCGGTCGCGACCACGTGCCGGGCCGCGGCGCAGCCGATGCCGGCGTTGACGTGGTCGTCGACGGGCTCGGTCAGGCGGCGGGTCTGGCGGTAGCGGACAACGCCGTGGGCGCGCACGAACCAGATCGACGGAGGCGGGTCGTCGTGGATCAGCTGGGCGATCTCGCCCGCGGGGACGCGGCCGGTGCTGACGACCAGGCGGCTGGCGCCCTGGGGGCGGCCGGCGCCGGAGAGGTGGGCCAGCACTTCCTCGCCGCGCGGGGTGAGCTCCCAGGAGAGGCCGTGCGGTCCGCGCTCGGCCAGGACGTAGCCCTCGGCGCGCAGGCCGTGGCCGAGACGGCTGAGCTGCCCCTCGTCCATGAGCTTGCGGGGGTGGTCGGCACCGGCAGACGCGGCCTCGCCGGCGTTGAACCATTCGCGGATCTCGCGGCTCTTGACGCCCGGGCGCTCGGCGACGATCTGCAGGAAGCGCTCCCGGCGGGTGCCGCGCAGGCGGGTGCCCGCGGCCGCCGGCGCCACTCTGTCGAGGGCGCTGCGCAGGTGCTGGGAGGTCAGCTGCGCCCAGTTGCGACACGACTGGATGATCTCGGACCCGGCATCGTGCTCCGGCACGACCGCCAGGCCCCGGTGGAACTCACGGATCAGCTCGTCCGCGGCGTCGAGGGCCGCTTTGTCGCGGGCGATGGTGGCGTCGACGAGGATCAGGGACAGGTCACCGAACCAGCTCCGCCAGGCCGGCCCGAGGTCACGCAGGGCCACATGGGACCCGTCGGCGCTCTCGTCGAGCCCGGTCTGCCGGAGCCCGGCGACCTCGTCCTCCAGGGGCGAACCTCGGTCGGGCTCTCGCGTGACCCTCGTCATGCCGGACAGCACACCCGCCGCGGCCTCGGGACCCCAGGAATCGGTTCTCATCAGGCACCTCCTGCGGTTCAGGGTGCGCTCTTATCAAGTCGTTGTCAAGTTGCGGGACATGCCTGTCCGTCAGGGTGGGTCAGAACCGGCTTTCCCCGGACAGCCGCCGGGTTGCACGATGGAGTACGGACGGCCGGCGCGGCTATTGATCATCGCCGGCACCACCATTTGATCATCAAAGTCAGGATCGGCGCGGAAATGATCTCAGCCAGGCGGGCCGTGCGCCCGCTCGACGTCCCGGGCGACGACTTCGACCCGGCGGAATCGTTCGCGATGCTGCTCGGGTATTTCCGCGAGCACGCCGGCTTCGTGGACCGTGTCGACCTGTCGCGCTGGCGCCGCGACCCCGAGCTCGTCGAGCGCAGCGGCGCCCTGGCCGCCGAGATCACCCGTACGGGAGTGGTGTCCGCTCGTCAGATCTTCGACGCCATGAGCCGGCCGAGCGCGGTCTTCACCCTGCTCATGGCGATCGACCAGGCTTTTCTCCGGATCGACCCGCGGTCCGGCGGGCACGAGCGGGGGCGGCTCGGCCGGCATCGCCAGACGCTGTGGACCACGGGCTTCTACTATGCGCATCCCGAGCGCGGCTACGTGCTGCCGCGGCGGGGCTACCCGGCCCGGCCGCTGCCGGTCCCGGACGACGTGGCGGACTATTTCCGGGCGCTGATGGTCGTGCCCGAGATGCCCCACGACGTGCGGCTCGACGTCATTCCGGAGGAGGTCGACTTCGACGAGAAGGCCCGCGAGAGGATCGCGGGGACCGGCACCATAGTCGTGGGCTGTGTCCCGTTCATGACAGACATTTCCGAGCTGGAGATGACAGCCGTCGACGACGCCGACCCGTGGTATTCGATCACCATTCGGGAGAGGCCCGGAAACGGCGGCGGCGTGAAGGACTGGAGCGGCCACTGGCAGGAACGGATCCGCGCCGTCCTGCACCGCCTCGACCGTTCCGGTGCGCATGTCGGCGTGCTCCCGGAGCTGTCCCTGACCGACGACCTGCTGGCCTACTGGCGGTGGCTGCTGCCCCGCACCCCGCGCCCGAAGGACGGCGACCTTCAATGGATCATGGCCGGCACCGGTCCGCTCGACGACGGCCACGGCGACGACCGGCGCCCCAACCGCGCCGTGCTGCTGCACCGCCGTACCGGTGCGATCGTCGTCGAACAGGACAAGTGTGACGGCTTCACCATGACCGAGCACCAGATCAGGGCGTGGCAGCTGCTCGGCCTCGAGCCCGGCCCGCGCGCCGAATGGATGCGCGAGGGCCGGAGCCGCATCGTCTTCGACGCCGCAGCCGGGCGCTTCTCCATCGCCGTCTGTGAGGACCTCAACCGCCTTCTGACCACGGGTGCCCGCCTCGCCGCGCTCGGGCCGACCCACCTGATCGTCCCGATCTTCGCGCCGCCCATCCAGCAGGACCGCTGGCAGCACGACTCGGGCGCGCGCTTCGCGCACACGACCGGCTCCGCCACCGTCGTCGCCAACAGCCGCGCCCTCGCCAACGGGCTGCCGGTGAGCATCGCGACGGGTACGGCGCTGGCGGTGCGCCCGATCGATCCGGGCCCGAGCAAGACGTGGTGGCTGCAGACCGACATCAAGGACGTCGCCTCGCCGGCCGGGGTCGCCGTCTTCCACCTGCCCCGCAGCTGAGCCCTGCCCCGCAGCTGAGCCCTGCCCCGCAGCTGAGCCCCGCCCGCCGCCCGGCCGGGGTGAGGCTCGCAGGAGGTGTGGCCTGCGCGTGGCGGGGCTCGGGTGCGGGGCGGGCTTGGCGTGTGTCGATCGAGAGGGCACCATGGCGGGGTGTCTCGATCCTCGTCGTTCCCGGAAGCCCGTGGTCAGGCCGAAGCGCTCGCCCGGGCCGGGGATGTGAGCGGCGCCGCGTCGGTGCTCGAGGCCGCCGTGGCGGCGGGCCGGGCGGGGCTGGGCAGCGGTGAGCCGGAGTTGCTGGCCACCATGCGGCAGCTGGCGGGGCTGCATGCACGGGCGGGGGATCCGGCGGCGGCGCGGCGGTTGCTGGAGGAGGCGTACGAGGCCGGGGCCCGGCACGGCGCGGACGGGGCCCTGCTGGCGTTGATGGCGTACGACCTGGCCGTAGTGGCGGGGGAGCTGGGGAACCGGCACGAGGCGCGCAAGAACTTCGAGCGGGTCGCGGCCGTCGGCCCGGCCGCGCTCGGCGCGGACCACGAGGCGGTCGCCCGGGCCCGCGCCTTCCTCGACGACGCCACCCGGAACGACCCCGACCCCGGCCCGCCATCCGGCCTCGGCGCGGCGGCCGCTTCCGGCACGCGATCCGGCCGCGG
>CAKUMG010000922.1 GCA_934667465.1 uncultured Actinoplanes sp.
GTTGAACACTCCGGCGGTGGCGCTCAGGCAGGCGCCCACGGCGATGAGCAGCAGCGGCGCCGCGTACAGCAGGGTCATGCTGACCGCCGCCGCGTCCGCCAGGCTGCCCCGCACCAGCGCCTGCACCGCCTCGCCCGGAGACCCGCCGGTGACGGCGATCAGCAGTCCCGACAGCGCCAGGGCCGCGACAACGGAGAGCAGGGACCAGGCGGCCGTACGCGTCACCGCGCCACCCCGCCGACGAGCAACCCGAGCCGTTCCGCGGTGGCCTCCGCCGCCCGCAGTTCCCCGGCGACGCGGCCGGAAGCGATCACCAGCACCCGGTCCGCGAGCCCGAGCACCTCCTCGATCTCCGTGGAGATCAGCAGCACCGCGACGCCGTCCCGCGCGCACTGCCGCAGCCGCGTATACAACTCCTCCGCGGCGCCGACGTCGAGCCCCTGCGACGGCTGCGCCACGACCAGCACCCGCGGGTCGCCGGACAGCTCCCGGGCCAGCACGACCCGCTGCTGGTTGCCGCCGGACAGGCTGCTCAGCGGCGCGTCGAGGGAGGGGGCGACCACGCCGTACGCGTCGGCGAGCTCGCGGGCCCGCCTGCGCAGGCGCCGCCGGTCGAGGAACACCCGCGGGCCCAGGTCCTTCATGACCAGGTTCGCGGCGACGCTCAGGCCGGGCACGACCGCGGCACGGTGCCGGTCCTCGGGGACGATGCCGAGGCCGGCCGCGTGCAGGGCGCCAGGGCGGTGCGGGTCGACGGGGGCGCCGCCGACCTCGACGGTGCCGGCGTCCGGGGCGGTCAGCCCGCAGAGCAGGTCGCCCAGCTGCGTCTGGCCGCTGCCCTCGGCGCCGTAGAGGCCCGCGATCTCCCCCGGCCGCACCTCGAGCGTGAGGCCGTTCAGGCCCGGCGCCACCACCCCCGTGAGCCGCAGCGCCGGCGGTTCGGACTGCGCGCCGGACGGGTGCGGGGCCGCGGGGAGCAGCCCGAGCGCGGCGGCCTCCGCGCCCAGCGACACGTCCCGGCCCACCATCTGCCGGGCCAGCTCGGCCACGTCCGTGCCGGCGGTCGCGCTCCGGAAGACCACGCGCCCGCGGCGCAGCACGGTGACCCGGTCGGTGGCCGCCGCGATCTCGGCCAGCTTGTGGCTGATCAGCACGACGGCGCGCCCCTCGGCGCGGACCACCCGGCGCAGCACGGCGAAGAGCTCGGCCGACTCGGCGCCGGTCAGCACCGACGTCGGCTCGTCGAGCACGAGCACCGCCGGGTCGCGGCGCAGGCACTTGATCAGCTCGACCCGCTGCCGCTCGCCCGCCGACAGCGAGCCGGCCGTCGCCAGCGGGTCGACCGGGAGGCCGTACCGCTGGGCGATGGTCTGAATCTCGCGGCAGGCGGTGGCCCGCCGGACCGGGCCCGTGTCGCCGAGGACGACGTTCTCCCACACGGTCAGCGGCTCGATCAGGCTGAAGTGCTGGTGCACCATGCCGAGCCCGAGCGCGACCGCCTCGCGCGGGCTGCCGATCGCGACGGGCCGGCCGTCGCGCAGGATCGTGCCGGCGTCGCGGGTCTCGAGGCCGAACAGGATCCGCATCAGCGTGGACTTGCCCGCGCCGTTCTCGCCGAGCAGGCCGTGGATCTCGCCCCGCTCGACGGCGAGGTCCACGCCGTCGCACGCGACGACCGGCCCGTACCGCTTCGTGATGCCGTGCAGCGTGAGCGCACCCATCTCAGGAGCCGAGCCTCGTCACTTCCGCCGCCGGATCGATCTTCTTGCCGCCGATGTCGGCGATGAACGCGGCCAGCTTCGCGTTCTGCTCGGCCGTGCCCTGGCACAACTTCACCGTCGGGTACGGATCGACGCCCAGCTGCCACACCTTCGTGACCCCCATCCGCAGCTGCCCGGCGGCGAACAGGGTCAGCGCCGCCTCGAAGTAGTCGCCCGGGTCGAACAGCACGGACACGTCGAACGCGGGACTGGTCGATGCGCAGCGGTCGGTCCCCGGGGTCAGCGTGATCAGCTTCTTCCCGTTGGCGAGCGCCGTCGCGGCGTCGGTGGCGCCGCCCAGATAGGGATAGACCGCGCCGACACCCTGACTGATCTGCGCCTGCGTCGCCTCGCGCGCCTTCCCGGAGTCGTTGAAGTCGCCGGTGTACGTGGTCACGAGCGCGGCCTCGGGGATGAGCTGGCGGATGCCGGCCTTGAAGGCCTTCGCGGCCACCACGGTGAAGTCCGCCTCGGGCCCGGTCACGAAGCCCGCCTTCGTGACGCCGGCCTGCTGCATGAGCAGCCCGGCCGCGTAGCCGGCCACCAGCATCGACTGGTTCGGGTCGTCGCTGGACAGCGCGATCTCGGGTGTCTGCGGGACGTTCGCGGACGACGGCACGTACCAGGCGGTCTTCTCGCAGACCGCCTCCGTGGACGCCGGGATCGCGTCCTTGAGCTCGGCCGCCCCGATCGCCACCAGGTCCACGTGCTGCCGGCACAGCGCCCGCGCCGAGTTGAGCGCGTCGGCGACCGGCACGCTGCCCCGCTTGATCACGGTCCAGCGCTGCTTCGTGGCGAACGCCTCGGCCTTGGCCACGAAGCTCTCGTAGTAGCCGTTGTCGTCGATGTCGCCGGGGCTCAGCACCCCGATGACCACCTTGCCGTCGCCGTTGACGTCGGGCTCGCCGGGCGGCAGCGTCCCCGCCCCGCTCGTCGTGGACGCCTGCGGGGTGGCCGTCGCGTCGTTGCTGACGCACGCGGCGAGCAGGACAGCGGTGGTGCCCGCGAGGATCGCTCCCAGTGCTCTCTTCACACCGCCAGTTAACTCACGGCCATCGATCCCGTAAAGGTCTGTCCGATGAGGATTGCATCGATCAATCAAACGCCCCCGCGGGCCTCCCCCAGGGGCACGTCGGCGCTCACCTGCCACCCGCCGCCGGGGCGGCGGCCGGCGGAGAAGCGGCCCCCGAGCAGCTGCACCCGCTCGCGCATGCCGACCAGGCCGAAGCCGCCGCCGGGCCGGCGCGGATCGCGGGGCTGCCCGTCGTCGTCGACCTGGATCTGGACCATCGCGCCCTCGGAACGGACCGTCACCGCGATCTCCCGGGCGCCGGTGGCGTGCCGCCGCGCGTTGGTGACCGATTCCTGGACCAGGCGCAGCACCGACGTGGCGACCTCGGCCGGGACCGGGCCGGCCAGGTCGACCGTCAGCCGCACCGGGAGGCCGCCGGGCACGGCGGCGGTGACCG
>CAKUMG010000923.1 GCA_934667465.1 uncultured Actinoplanes sp.
GCCGCGCACACCCGGGACCCCGATCCGGAGGCGCCGCTGCCGCATCTCGCGCAGCTGGTGTTCGGCGCCGGGCCGCCCGCGTGCCCCGGGGCGGCCCTGGCCCGGGCGCAGATGCAGGACCTGCTGTGCCGGCTGGCGCCGTACCGGCCGGTGGTGACGTCGGCGCGGGCTGCTCGCCGATCCGCCCTGCCCGGGTGGCGGAGCCTGCGGATGCGGGGGACCGTGCGGTGAGCGGGTCGTTCCGGACGGTTGCCGATCGGCTGCGCGACCATGCGCGGGACTTTCCCGGCAAGGCGGCGCTGATCCATCCCGCGGGGCGGCTGACGTTCGCGGAGCTGGAGTTCGACACCGAGGCCGTGGCCGCGGGGCTCGTGCGAGCGGGACTGCGCCCCGGGGACCGTACGATCGTCATGATGCCTGTCGGGGCCGACCTGGCCGTTCTCGTGCTGGGACTGCTCAAGGCGGGCGGCGTGCCGATCATCGTGGACCCGGGGATGGGGCTGCGGCGGATGCTGCACTGCTATCGGATGGTGGGCGCGCAGGCGTTCGTCGGCGTGCCGGTCATGCATCTGCTGCGGCGGCTACGACCCCGGACCTTCGCCACCGTACGCACGACGGTCACGACGGGGCGCCGGTGGCCCTGGGCGGCATGGTCGCTGCGAGAGCTCGCGCGCGTCGCCGGCCGGCGCGGCTCCTTCCGGCCCGGTCCTGGTGACCTGGTCATGATCAGTTTCACGACGGGGAGCACCGGGGCGGCGAAGGGCGTCGAGTTCACGTACGGATCCCTGGAGGCGACCGTGCGGGCGGCGACCGGGTCGCACGGCCTCACCGCCGCGGACGTGTGCCTGGTGACGTCGCTGCCGTTCATGTTCCTGCAGCTCCTGACGGGTGCCACGAGCGTGCTGCCGGCGATCGACTTCCGCCGGGTGGCCCGCGCGGACCCGGCCGTCGTGGCCGCGACCGTGGCGGAGCACGGGGTGACGGCGCTGTTCGCCTCGCCCGCGCTGCTCGGGCCGCTGGCCCGGCATCTGTCCGTTTCGGGCGGCTCGGTTCCTGCGGCGGCCGGGCGGCGGCTGGCGTCGTTGCGGTGCGTCGTGTCCGGGGGTGCGCCGGTGTCGGCCGGGCTGGTGGCCGCGCTGCGGGGCGTGATCGCCGAGGAGGGCCGGGTGTACGCGACGTACGGCGCCACCGAGGCCACCCCGATCGCGTCGATCGAGTCGCGGGAGCTGCTGCGGCCCGGGGTGCGGGCGGCTGTCGAGTCCGGCGCGGGGGTCTGCGTCGGCGCGCCGATCGACGGGATGGCGCTCCGCGTCGTGCGCGTCGCCGACACCACGCCGCTGAGCTGCATCGACGTCCCCGTGGGGGAGATCGGCGAGATCGTCGTCAGTGGGCCGGTCGTCAGCCGCCGCTACCTGGCCCCGCCGGACGCGAACACGACCATGAAGATCACGGAGGACGGCACGCTCTGGCACCGTACGGGCGACGTCGGCAGGCTCGACGAGCATGGCCGGGTCTGGTTCTGCGGCCGCCGCGCCGACATCGTGGCCACGGCGGCGGGGCCGCTCTATCCGGTGCCGTGCGAGAGCATCCTCGACGTGCACGAGGACGTTCTCCGGACGGCGATCGTCCCGGCACCCGGTGCCGATGCGGCGGCGGTGGTGTGCGTCGAACTGCAGCCGGGCGTCGCTGCGGGGGATTTCGGGCGTATCGCGGGGGAGCTGCGCGAGCTGGCGGCGGCGCACGAGGTGACGCGCGGACTGACGGAGTTCGTACGGCATCCGGGTTTTCCGGTCGATGTCCGGCACAACGCGAAGATCGACCGGGCGGCGCTGGCGTCCCGGCTCGCGTCGTCGCGTCCGCGGCGGCCCCGGCGTGACTGATACCGATCACCGCCCGTTCCGGCGGCCGGTCTCCGCGATCGAGAAGGGCTACGTGGCGGCGGCGCCGCTGGCCCAGCCGTTCGCCATCACCTTCGTGGTCGAGGGCGCGGGCACGCTGGACGCTGCGGCCCTGCAACGGGCGGTGAATGTGGTTGCCGCCGCCGATCCCGGGACGGCGCTCCGCAGGACAGGCCGATTCTGGACAGCCAGCCGTACGCCGCCCCGCGTGGCCCTCCACGCCGGCCCGCCCGGAGGGTCGCTGCTCGATCTCGACGATGCCCGGCTGCGCGCGCCGCTGGACACCGCCGGCGGGCCGACGTGCGAAGTGCTGCTCGTGCGATCCGCTGCGGGCGTTGCGGCGGTGATTTTCCGGGCGGCGCACGCGGTCATGGATGCGCGGGCGGTCGTGCAGTGGGCCGCGGACGTCTTCGCGGTTCTGCGCGGCGAGGTGCCCCGGGGGCGGGCCTCCACGCTGACGGAGGCGGCGCTGCGCCGGGCCGAGGTGCGCCGGGTGCCCTGGGCCGGCACGCCTCTGAGCTGGCCCGATCCTCTCGCCTCCGGGGTGCGGGGCCCTCTCTTCGGCCCCGGGCCGGGCTTTCGGTGGTGGCGGCGTACCGTGCCCGGCGCGCCGCATGCGGTGGTCGCGCGGCTGGCGGCGGTGCTGAGCCGGGTCGCGGGGCGGCCCGCCCGGGTGATGGTGCCGGTCGACCTGCGGCGGCACCGGCCCGACCCGTACGACGGGGGTAATCTCTCGCTCCCGATCTTCCTGGACGTGCACCCGGCCGAGGACTGGCCGGACATCCAGGCGCGGCTGCTCGGCGGTCTCGCCCGGCGGCAGGAACTGGCCCGCACCCCGACCGAGCTGCTGACCGCCGCCACCCCGCTCGCGCTGCTCCGCCCCGGGCTGGCCGCGCTCGACGCCCTGAGCCGCCGCGCGAACCGTTACAGCTGCTCGGCGATCCTGTCCGACCTCGGGGTCCTCGACCCGGCCGCGTTCTCGGCGCCCGCGTTCACCGCCCGGACGGCGTGGTCGCTGCCGACGCACGCCCCGTTCATGCCGGTGTCCGTGACGATCGTGCGCATCGGCGGCCGTACCGAACTGGTCGTGTCCTGTTCCGCCGATCCCGCCGCGCCCCGGGTGGTGACCGCCTTCCTCGACGCCGCGGCCGCGGCACTGAGCAGGCCGGCGGCGAGCCCGCCCGGCCCGCGTGGGGTGTCCGGCGCGCCGCCCGTGGTGGACTTCTTCGAGCGACAGGTGGCCCGCACCCCCGGCGCGCCGACCGTGGTGGACCTTTTCGAGCGACAGGTGGCCCGCACCCCCGGCGCGCCCGCGATCTCGGGGC
>CAKUMG010000924.1 GCA_934667465.1 uncultured Actinoplanes sp.
CGCTCTCCAGCCCGGCCCGCGCGGCCGCCTCGGCGAGCAGGCCGCGGCGGGTGGCGCCCCAGGTGGCGGGGCAGGTCAGCGTCACCTCGGGCCGGACCGGGCCGACCGCGCGGTGCCACTCCTCGACGACGCGCACGAGGACGGCGGCGATCAGGTCCACCACCTCGTGCTCGCCGTCGCCGAGCAGCACGAGCCCGTCGTCGATGCGCCGCTTCGGGTTGGGCTCGAACCGGGCGGGGTCGCGGCGGGCGCTGTGCACGGCGTCGCGGCCGACGGCCAGCTGACCGTCGGGCTCGGCATAGACGGCCGACGGCAGCAGCGGGGAACCGTCGACGAGGATCGGCCGGGAACGGCCGTCGGGCCAGCGTGCGACCGCGACGGTGTTCGAGGTGCCGAAGTCGACGCCGAGGGCGTGCCGACCCTGGTCGATGGACATCCCGTCAGTTTAGGGGGTGCCCCGCGGATCAGGACGAGCCGCCGTCGAGGTCCAGGTTTCGCCCCGCGCCGCCACCGGGGGGCGACGGCGGTCAGACCGGGCGCCACCTGAGACGGCCGTCGGGCGTACGGCCGCATCGCACTTTCCGCCCCTCGGCGGTGCTGCCGATGGCACCTTCCCGGCGGCACCGCTCGCCGACCTCCGGCGCTCGCGACCCGCCGCCGCCAGGCGGCACGAAAGGCAATCCGCCGTTGCCAGGCGGCACCCAAGGCGAGCCGCCGTTACCAGGCGGCACGAACGGCGGGCCGCCGTTGCCGGGCGGCACGAACGGCGGGCCGCTGTCGCCGGGCGGCACGAACGGCGGGTAACCCTGTCCGCCGTCATCGGGCGGGATGAAGGACGGAGGCGCCGCGGGGCCGGTGACGGCCGGGCTGCCGGACGGCTCGGAGGTGAGGAACGGCACCGGATCCGTGCTGGTCGCGGCGCGGATGGGCGGAGTGGAGGGCGATTTCCCCGTACGCGGTGAGCGCGCCGGTGGCGGCGCGGGCTGCTCCGGCAGCGGCTGCACGTCCCGGTCGAGCCGCCGCTGCGGATCCCCCGGTGGCGCGGGCGAGGACGTCCGCGGCGTCCCCTGAGGTGAGGGGCGGGCGGGCGGCACCACGGGCGCGGCGACCGGCACCTCCGCAGGGCGGGCGGTGTCACCCGGGCCGGACCCGCCCCCGAACGTCACGGCCGCGAGTACGGCGCCGAGCAGCGCCTGCCCGGCCAGGAGACCGACGGCGACGGTCACCGTGCGGCGTGTCGATGTCGCTCCCCGGCCCGGAATCGTCACAGAGGGAGACTTTATGGCAACAGATCGATATGCGCGAGATCCTCGATGTGCCACCCGCTTCCATATCGCCGCGTGATGACCGCCTGCCGGTTCCCGGTGAAGCCGGGCGCAAAGACCGCCGGTCAGTTCCCGGTGAAGCCGGGCACAAAGACCGCCGATCAGTTCCCGTGAAGCCGGGCACAAAGACCGCCGGTCAGTTGGCGGTCAAGCCGGGCGCAAAGATCACCAATCAGTTCCCGGTGAAGCCGGGCTTGCGCTTCTCGACGAACGCGGTCGCCCCCTCGACCCGGTCGTCGGTGGCGAACAGCGCCGCGAACAGGTGGCTCTCCAGCGCGAGCCCGGAGGCCAGGTCGACCGCGAGCCCGCCGTCGATCGCCTGCTTCGCCGCGCGCAGCGCCAGCGCCGGCCCGGTCACGAACGGGCGGACCAGGTCCTCCGCGGCCCCATACACCTCGGTTGCCGGGACGACCCGATCGGCCAGGCCGATCCGCAGGGCCTCCGCGGCGTCCACCATCCGGCCGGTGAAGATCAGGTCCTTGGCGCGGGCCGGGCCGACCAGCCGGGCCAGGCGCTGGGTGCCGCCGGCGCCCGGGATGAGGCCCAGCTTGATCTCGGGCTGGCCGAGCTTCGCGTCCTCGGCGACCACCCGCCAGTCGCACGCCAGGGCCAGCTCGCACCCGCCGCCCAGCGCGTAGCCGGTGATCGCCGCGACAACCGGCTTGGGGATCCGCGCCACACTGTCGAAGGCGCTGGACAGGGCGCCCGCGCGGACCGTCATCTCCTGCGCCGTGACCCGGGTGAACTCCGTGATGTCCGCGCCGGCGGCGAACACCTTCTCCCCGCCCCACACGATGACCGCCCGGATGCCGGAATCCGCCGCCGCCTCCTGCGCGGCCTGCCGGAGCTCCTCCTGGACCTGGGTGTTGAGCGCGTTCATCGGGGGCCGTTCCAGCCGGATGGTGCCGATGCCGTCCTTGCTCTCCAGCCGCACGAACTCGCCCATCACGCGTTCCCTCCGTCAGCCGCCCGGCCCGCCGGTGGCGCCCTGTCGATCAGTGGACAGCGTAGGACGCACCGGCCGTGGGTAGATAGCATGAGCGAGGAGGCGCGATGACCACCTATTACCGGGACCGGGACGTGCTGGTCACCTCGGCCTCGATCCGCGTGGGCGACCGCGACTTCCGGCTCGGCGACCTGTCCCGGGTGTGGCACACGCGCGGCCGCCGCCGGTGGGGCGCGGTCGCGGGGCGCGGCTTCCTCGTCCTGGCCATGGTCGCGCCGCTCGTGCTCGGCGGGCTCGGGGTGGCGATCGCGCTGACCCTCGACCTCCCCACCGGGACCACAGTGGCCGTCGCCGGCGGCGGGGTGCTGCTCGGCCTCGCGGCGCTGCCCATCGCCGACGTGCTGCTCGAGTTCGTGGACCGCTCGTACGACCGGGGCAGCCGCAGCCTGGAGATCTGGGCCGAGGTGCGTGGCGCCCGGATCGTGTTGCTGCGCACGGCGAACCGCCAGCGCTTCGGCCAGATCTACCGCGCCCTGCAGCGCGCCCTCGACCAGGACACGGTGATCCGATGACCAACCGCCGCCACGACGCCGAGATCCTCGCCGCGGTGCTGACGGTCACGGGGGTGCTGCACTTCGCCCGCCCGCGCCCGTTCGACCGGATCGTGCCGCGGTCACTGCCGGGATCCCCGCGTACGTGGACCCACCTCAGCGGCGCCGCCGAACTGGCCGTCGCCGCCGCGCTCGCCACGCCCCGGACCCGCCGGCTCGGCGGGCTGGCCGCCGCCGGGCTGTTCGCCGCCGTGTTCCCCGCCAACGTCAAGATGGCCGTGGACTGGCGGCACGCCCCGCCCGCGCGCCGCGCCATCGCCTACGGCCGCCTGCCGCTGCAGCTCCCGCTGGTCCTCTGGGCCCTCCGCGCCGCAAGGAACGCCCGCCCCTGAAA
>CAKUMG010000925.1 GCA_934667465.1 uncultured Actinoplanes sp.
GGGTGAGGGGTGGTGTGCCGGGAAGTCTGGTCGGCGATGTGTGTTCCGTCGACTTTTGGAGTCACTTCATGCCCACACCTTCCAACAGGTCGCTGCTACTCGGTCGCGGTTCCTGGCCCGAGGCACGGCGCATCGCCGAGATCCTGCGTGCCGAGACCACCGGCGGAATCCTGCTGCTCATCGCCGCGGTCGTCGCCCTCGTCTGGGCCAACACCCCGTGGTCGGATCTTTACCACGACATCGCCGGGTTCACGGTCGGACCGGAGGCGCTGCACCTCGATCTGAGCCTGGCCACGTGGGCCGCCGACGGCCTGCTCGCGATCTTCTTCTTCGTCGCCGGTCTCGAGCTCAAGCGCGAGTTCGTCGCCGGTGACCTGCGTGACCCTCGGCGTGCGGCGCTGCCGGTCGCGGCCGCGGTCGGCGGTATGGCCCTGCCCGCCCTGCTCTACGTGCTGGTCAACACGACGACGAGCGGCGGCGCGCCGGTCGGCTGGGCCATCCCGACCGCTACCGACATCGCCTTCGCCCTGGCGGTCCTCGCGGTGGTCAGCACCAGCCTGCCGACCGCGATGCGCACGTTCCTGCTGACTCTCGCCGTCGTCGACGACCTGCTCGCCATCACCATCATCGCGATCTTCTACACCAGCAGCCTGCACCTGGTGCCGCTCGCGCTCGCGCTGATCCCCCTCGCCCTGTTCGGTGTGCTGGTGCAGAGGCGGGTCCGGTCGTGGTGGCTGCTGCTGCCGCTGGCCGCGCTCACCTGGGGGCTGGTGCACGCCTCCGGGGTGCACGCCACCGTCGCCGGTGTTCTGCTCGCCTTCACCGTGCCGGTCCTGCGCCGCGATCACAGCGAGGGCCCCGGCCTGGCCGAGCACTTCGAGCACCGGTGGCGTCCGCTGTCTGCCGGCATCGCCGTGCCCGTGTTCGCGTTCTTCGCCGCGGGGGTCACCGTCTCCGGCGGTCTCGGCGCGAGCCTGGGCGACGCGGTCACCATCGGCATCATGGCCGGGCTGGTCCTCGGCAAGGCGGTCGGCATCACCGGGGCGACCTGGTTGGTGCAGCGCTTCACCCGAGCCCAGCTCGCGGCGGGCCTGAGCTGGTGGGACGTGCTGGGGCTCGCGCTGCTCGGCGGAATCGGCTTCACCGTCTCGCTGCTGATCGGTGATCTCGCCTTCGGCGCGGGAAGCGACCACGGCGACCACGCCAAGGTCGGTGTCCTGCTGGGCTCGCTGATCTCCGCGATCCTGGCCACGATCCTGCTGCGCGTGCGGGACCGGCACTACCGGCGCATCGCCGCCGAGGAAACCGTCGACGCCGACGCCGACGGCATCCCGGACGTCTACCAGCAGGACGCCACCCGGCAGTAGTCCACGCCCTACCCGAACCCCGCCGGCTGAGGATTCGACGAAGCGTCCGGCCTGCATCGGCCCTTTTATTAGGGTGAAAGGTGCATGTTGCCGCGGGGATCGGACGTTGCTGGGATGGCTGGTCTGCTCTATCGGCTCGGGGCGTACTGCTGCCGGCGACGGCGGTGGGTGGCCGGCCTGTGGGCCGGGGCGTTGCTGCTGCTCGTGAGCATCGCCGTGCTGGGCGGGGGCCGGACGGCGGACAGCTTCTCGGTGCCCGGGACCGAGTCCCAGCGGGCCCTGGAGGAGCTGCGGGAAGATCTGCCCGCGGCGGCCGGGGCTGGGCTGATGCTGGTGGTGCGCGCCCCCGCCGGGGAGACGCTGGACAGTGCGGGACAGAAGGCGGCCGTGGGTGAGGTGGCCGCGCGGGCCGGGGCGTTGCCGGGCGTTGTCGAGGTCGAGGACCCGTACGCCAGTGGTCGTGTCAATGTCGGCCGGACGGTCGGGATCGTCGGGGTGCGGTATGCGCACGCGGTTCATGAGCTGACCGACGACGAGCGGGCGGCGTTCGGGGCGCTCGGGGGGACGGGGACCGGCGGGCTCGGCGTGGTGGCGGGCGGGCTCCCGCACGAGGAGCGGCTGGGGGCGGCGCAGTTCGCCGGGGTGCTGGCGGCGGTGGGGGTGCTGGCCGTGTTCGGGTCGCTGGTGGCGGCCGGGGTGGTGCTGGTGAGCGCGGCGGCCGGGGCCGGGGTGGGGCTGGCGAGCGTGTTCGCGGTGAGTGCCGTGGTCGAGGTGTCGGCGGTGGCTCCGGTGCTGGCGGTGATGCTCGGGCTGGCCGTGGGGCTCTGTTACGCGCTGCTCGTCGGGGCTCGGCACCGCAGTCACCTGCTGGCCGGGTTGCCGGTCGGGGAGGCGGCGGCGCGGGCGGTGTCGCGGGCCGGGGCGGGTGTCGTGGTCGCCGGGGCGATCGTGGTCGTGGCGCTGGGCGGGCTGGCCGTGGTGCGGGTGCCGTTCCTGACCGTGATCGGGCTGGCCGCCGCCGGGACGGTGCTGGCCGCCGTGGCCGCCTCGCTGACGTTGCTGCCCGCGCTGCTGGGGTTCGCCGGGCGGCGGGTGCTGGAGCGCCGGGGCGTGCACGCGCTCGCCGGGGAGCGGCGGCGGGGCGGGGTGCGGTGGGCCCGGTGGGTGGTCCGGTTCCGGATCCCGCTGCTGCTGATCCTCGTGCTGGGCCTGACCGCCCTGACGGCGCCCGCCCGGTCGCTGCGGCTGGCACTGCCCGACAACGGTACGGCGCCTCCCGGCTCACAGCAGCGGATCGCCTACGACGAGATCACCGCGGCGTTCGGGGCGGGCGGCAACGGGCCGCTGCTCGTGGTCGTGCGGGACGTCCGCGGTGACGCGGTGTCGGCGCTGGCGGCCCGGGTGACGGCGGCGGTGCGGCGGCTCGCCGACGTCGCGTCGGTCGTGCCGGGGGACGCCACCGCCGCCGGGACGACCCGGGTGCTGGTGGTGACGCCGCTGACCGGGCCGGGAAGCGCCGAGACGGCAGCCCTGGTCGGGCGGATCCGGCACGCCGTCGAGCCGCTCACCGGGGGAACCGGCACGGTCGCGGTCACCGGCACCACGGCGGTCGGGGTCGACGTCTCGCGCAAGATGACCGCGGCACTCCCGGAGTACCTGGCGGTGGTGCTCGGGGTGTCGTTCCTGCTGCTGATGCTGGCGGTCCGGTCGCTGCTGGTGCCGCTCAAGGCCGCTGCGGGCTTCCTGCTGACCATGGGGGCCACGCTCGGGCTGACCGCGGCGGTGTTCCAGGACGGGCGGGCGAGCGGGCTGGTGGGGCTCGACCGGCCCGGGCCGCTGACCAGCTT
>CAKUMG010000926.1 GCA_934667465.1 uncultured Actinoplanes sp.
CGCGGAGAATGCGATCCTCGAGGGCATCCGCCGCTTCCGCGCGGCCGCCGCGCCCACCTCCGCCCCGCCCGCCTCCGCACCGCCGGTCGCGCCCCGGGAGTCCGAGGCGGTGGCGCCGTGACCCAGGACGAGCACCATGCCGGGCTGCCCGGCCACGCCGACTTCGTGCTCCCGGCGGCGGCCCCGCCCCGCCGGATGAACGGCCGGCGCCCGATCCCGCTGCCCGAGCCGTCCGCGGCCGAGCAGCCGAGCGCGCCGGACCCGGTGGACGTGTGGGACCGGCGGGTCGCGAGCGGGCTCGCCTTCCTGCGGCGCCGGCTCGCCGGGGCGTACCAGGTCGACGATTTCGGTTTCGACCGCGAGCTCAACGACACCGTCTTCCACCCGATGCTGCGGGTGCTCTACCGCGACTGGTTCCGCACCGAGGTGTCCGGGGTGGAGCACGTGCCGGCCCACGGCGGCGGGCTGATCGTCGGCAACCACTCCGGCACGCTGGCGCTCGACGCGCTCATGCTCGCCACCGCGCTGCGCGACACCCATCCCGCCGACCGCTACCTGCGGCTGCTCGGCGCCGACCTGGTCTTCCGGGTGCCCGTGCTGTCGGAGCTGGCCCGTAAGGCCGGTGCCACGGTCGCCTGCAACCCGGACGCCGAGCGCCTGATGAGCGGGGGCGAGCTGGTCGGCGTCTTCCCCGAGGGCTTCAAGGGCATCGGCAAGCGCTACTCCGAGCGCTACAAGCTGCAGCGCTTCGGCCGCGGCGGGTTCGTCTCGGCCGCGCTGCGCACGGGGACCCCGATCGTCCCGGTCGCGATCGTCGGCGCCGAGGAGATCTATCCGATCCTCGCCGACCTGAAGCCGCTGGCCCGGCTGCTCGGCATACCGTATTTCCCGGTGACGCCGACGTTCCCGCTGCTCGGGCCGCTCGGCCTGGTGCCGCTGCCGAGCAAGTGGCTCATCGAGTTCTGCGAGCCGATCCCGACCGCACATCTCACGGAGTACGCGGACGATCCGATGGTGGTCTACAACCTCGCCGACCAGGTCCGCGAGACGATCCAGGCGACGCTCTACACGTTGCTGGAGAAAAGGCCCGACCCGTTCGGCCGCTGATCGGCCTATCATGGACAGTGAGGGGCGGCCCCGACTTCGTGTCGGCACCGCCCCTCGCCATGTTCCACTGCTTTGTCCTGCTGCGCCGTTCCCGGGTGGCTAGTCGCTGCCGAAGAGGTTGCCCAGGAGGCCGCCGAGCAGACCCTTGTTCCCGTCGGTCGGCGGGTTCGCCGGGTCCTCGGAGACGGTCGGCTCCGGGCTCTCCTCCACGGTGTCGCCGGTGTCGGCGGTGTCCGTGACGTCCGCGGAGGGCTCGCCGGCGTCGTCGGGCTCGGCGGTCCGGTCGGCCTTGTCGTCCGACTTCACCGACGGCTTGCTGTCCGGCTCGTCCTGCTTCTTGTCGTCGCTGGACTTGTCGCTGTCGCCCTTGCCGCCGTTGCCCGGCTCGGTCGTCGCCGGAGACCGGTCCTTGTCGCGGCTCTCCTGCCGCTCGCCGGATCCGCTGCGGCCGGGCTTGCCGCACGCCTCGAGCTTCGGCCCGAGCGCGTCGCTGCCCGCGGCCTCGGGGGCGGGCTCACAGCTCAGCCGCTCGCGCAGGTTGCCCGCACGCTGGCCGACCGCGTCGAGCAGGGTGAGCGATCCCGCCGCCCGTTCCGCGTTGGCCGGGCTGAGCCGCTCCAGCGCCGGGTCGAGCACGCGCCGCTGGCCGTCCACGAACGAGTCGACGGAGTCCAGGGCGGTCAGCTCGCGCTGGGAGACGGCGGCGGAGTGCAGCAGCTTGACGCCCTGCTTGGTGTCCGCATCCATGTCGTCCAGCGCGTCGCCGAACTTCGGGTCGCTGAAGTCCATGGCGGCCGCCTCGGCGAGCCGGTTGCGGGCGAACGTCAGCGACAGCTGCCCGCGGGTGACGTCCGAGCCGGCCATGGCCAGCTGGGCGCGCTCGGTGGACCGCTTGACGCCGTAGAGGGCGTCGCCCGGCGCGGCGTTCTCGCTGGCCGCGGAGATTCCCGAGACGGCCATCGCGCTGGCGGCGACGCCGATGACGATGGCACCGCGGGCGCGCAGCCGGCGCCCGGTGAGCGCGAACCGCCTGCGGACGGGCGCACCGGCTTCGGCCTCCTCGTCGGAGAGCCGTGCGGTCGCCCCGATCCCGTCCCGTTCGGCCGCGGCGACCAGCATGGCCCGCAGATCGGTCCGGAACCCCGGGTCGACCTGGACCCGGGGTGGTGCCGCGGAGAGGCTGTGCGCGATGGCGACCAGCTCGGCGAGCTGTTCGTCGGCCTGGCCTCGGCCATGTTCACCGCGGCTGCCGTCGTTCTCGTCGAGAAGCTCCGCGAAGCGCTCGGCGCTCCGGCGGTCGAAGAAGTCGAGTCTCACCGTGGGCACCTCCCTTCGCTCGTGACTGACTCGCCGGCGGCGATGCCGGCGGGCGCGACGGAACCGGCGGACCGTTGGTCCACCACGGGTCGCACCCGGACAAACGCTCGACGGGGCGGCCCGGTTACGGGTGCGGGCGGGGCCGCGGCGGCGCGAAAGATCGACAAGGGGTGACCCGCCGTCACCACTGGAACCCTTCGGGCAGGAGCCGGGCGAGCGCCCGGACCGCCCGGTACTGGAGGGCCTTGATGGCGCCCTCGTTCTTGCCCATGGTGCGCGCGGTCTCGGCCACCGAGAAGCCCTGGAGGAAGCGGAGCACGATGCACTCCTGCTGCTCCGGGTTGAGCTGCTTGACCGCGGTGAGCAGGGCCACGTTGGTGATGTGGTCGACCACGGCGGCCTCGGGGCTGCCCTCGGGCCCGCGGTCCTCGCGGTCGGCGTCCAGGACGTCACCCGTGGTGACCTCGAGGCGGTAGCGGCCGGACTTGAAGTGGTCGGCGACCAGGTTGCGGGCGATCGTGACCAGCCAGGCGCCGAGGTCGCGGCCCTGCCAGGTGAAGCTGCCGATCCGCTTGAGCGCGCGCAGGAACGTGTCCGACGTCAGGTCCTCGGCCAGCTGCCGGTTGCCGACCCGGAAGTAGATGAAGCGGAAGACGGTGTCCACGTACCGGTCGTAGATCAGCCCGAACGCCGCGGCCTCGCCGGCCTGGGCGCGCTCCACCAGCGCCCACACCTCCGCGTCCGCGCCGGACGACATCCTCGTCGTCAGCGACGTAGCGACATGTGCT
>CAKUMG010000927.1 GCA_934667465.1 uncultured Actinoplanes sp.
GGCACCGGAGGAACTCGCCAAGCTGACCCCGTACGTGGCCGACGGCGGCATCGTCGTCAGCTCCGCCGGTTCGGTCCCCGCCGACGACGCGCGCTCGGTCCGCACGGCGGGCGTGTGGGTCACCCCGGACGGCCCGAACCTGGCCGACCTCGTCTCCCGCATCGACAACGGCACCCTCGAGCTGCACATCGCCGACCGCCGCCCCCTGGACGACCTCACGGCCATCCACGACGAGTCGCGCACCGGCAAGCTGCCCGGCAAGACGGTCATCGTCATCGACTGAGTCACTGTTCTGTCGGCGGGACGATCGCGCTCGCTTCAGAGGCAGTGCGGCGGTGGGGCCGCGGCCGGCTGACCGGTCGCACCGCTGCCGGGCAGGTCGATCGTCCCGGCCGGCAGGTCGGCACCGTCGACGCGTGCGCCGGCCAGCACCGTCCCGGCGAGGTCCGCGCCGCGCAGGCCGAGACGGTCGAGCTCGGCCTGGGAGACGTCCTGGCCGCCGAGATCGGGCGGGTGCCGCTGGTCGTCGCCGCGGACCAGCGGCGCAGCGAGAGCGACCAGCACGAACACCGCGAGCAGGCCGGCACCAGCCGCCGGGGAGGTGGGGCCGGGCATCCGCAGGCCGACGAAGAACAGCGCGGCCGATCCGGCGAGGGCCGCCGCGGCCGCCGCGCCGACAGCGCCGAGCCACTGCCCGGTGAGAGCCACCACGACGATGCAGCTCGACCTGCGCACCGCGCGTCCAACGTCCGGGCGGCGCCGCCGCGTCCGCCGCCGGTGGGTGCGCCGCGGATAGGTGGGTCGCTCACCAATCGTGGAGGGTGCCGTCGGTCAGGCGGTTGACGGGCAGGGACTTGGCGCTGTACGGGTATCGGGCCGCCGCTTCCTCGTCGATGTCCGCGCCCAGGCCGGGCTCCTCCGCCGGGTGCAGATACCCGTCGGAGTAGTGCCACCCGTAGCGGAACACGTCGTCCACCTCCGGCGGGAACCCCATGTTTTCCTGGAGCCCGAAGTTGGGGATCGCCAGGTCCAGGTGCAGCGCCGCCGCCATGCAGATCGGGCTCAGGTCGGTCGCCCCGTGCGAGCCGCTGCGTACCTGGTAGAGCGCCGCCAGGTCGAAGATCCGGCGCAGGTGCGTGATCCCGCCGGCGTGGACGACCGTCGCGCGGATGTAGTCGATGAGCTGCTCGCGGACGAGGGTTTCGCAGTCCCAGATCGAGCTGAAGACCTCGCCGACCGCGAGCGGGGTGGTGGTGTGCTTGCGGATGAGCCGGAAGCCCTCCTGCAGCTCCGCTGGGATCGGGTCCTCGATCCAGGTGAGGTCGTAGGGTTCGAGGCTGCGCCCCAGCCGGGCCGCCTCGATCGGGGTGAGGCGGTGGTGGACGTCGTGCAGCAGGCGCAGGTGGGGGCCGAACTCGTCGCGGACGCGGGCGAAGACGGACGGCACGTTGTCGAGGTAGCGGGGGGTGGACCAGACGTTCTCGGTGGGGATCGCGGCGTCGGCCGGTTCGTAGGGTTCGCCGGGGTGTTCGAGATTGACGCCGTACGTTGTCGCCATGTCCGGCACGCCGGTCTGCACGCGGACGGCGCGGTAGCCGTCGTCGACGAAGCGGGCGACCTCGCTCAGGACCTCCTCGGCGGTGTCCGCGCTCGCGTGGCCGTACACAGTCACGCCCTCGCGCGACCGCCCGCCCAGCAGTTGGTAGACGGGGAGCCCCGCCACCTTGCCCTTGATGTCCCACAGCGCGGTGTCCACGGCGGCGATGGCGGTCATCGTGACCGGGCCGCGCCGCCAGTACGCTCCCTTGTAGAGGTACTGCCAGGTGTCCTCGATGCGGGCCGGGTCGCGGCCGATCAGGGCCGGGATGACGTGCTCGGTGAGGTAGGCGGCGACGGCGAGTTCGCGGCCGTTGAGGGTGGCGTCGCCGACGCCGTGGACGCCCGAGTCGGAGGTCAGGATCTTCAGGGTGACGAAGTTGCGGCCGGGGCAGGTGACGATGACGCGGGCGTCGGTGATCCTCACTCGGAGCTCTCCTCCTTGACGCGGGCGACGAGCTGGGTGGGGTTGACGAAGCGCAGCGCTGTCACGAGCAGGACGAGCATCATGGCGGTGTAGATGACCGCCATCGCGTCGACGGACTGCTGCGCGCGGATCCCGGCGGCGGACATCGAGTAGTAGAGCGCGACGACAAGCGTCTGCGAGTCGGGGCCGGCGGTCAGGAACGTCAGCTCGAACATGCCGACCGTGCGGACCAGCACGAGGATCGACGCGGCCAGGATGCCGGGCACGAGCAGCGGGGCCAGCACCCGGGCGAAGACCTGCCAGGTGCGGGCGCCGCACATCCGGGCGGCGCGTTCGATGGCTGGGTCGACCTGTTCGATGAACGGGGTCATGGTCAGGATCACGAACGGGATGGACGGCACCAGGTTGGCGAGCACGACGCCCGACAGGTGCCCGGCGAGGTCGTACTTGTAGAGGACGGTCGCGAGCGGGATCCCGTACGTCATCGGTGGCATCAGGATCGGCAGCAGGAACAGCAGATAGAGCAGCCGGCGGCCGGGAAAGGCACTGCGGGCCAGCGCGTACGCCGCGGGCACCCCCACCAGCACCGACAGCCCGACCACGAGCGCGGCCACCTCGACGGTCACGATCAGCACGTCGAGCAGCGCGAACTCCTGCCACGCGGTGCCGTACCAGCCGGTGGTCCACTCCTGCGGCAGCCACGTGTCGAACCAGCGGTTGCCGAACGAGCTGACCACCACCGAACCGACGAGCCCGGCCAGGATGACGAAGAAGAACGCCACCGCGCCCCACACGAGCCAGGCGCCGGGCGTCGCCACGAGCCGTGGTTTCATCCCTTCCCTCCCGTCGAGCCGGTGTAGAACAGGGACCGGAGGCCGAGCACGACCGCGACGACCGCCAGCTCGACGACGCCCATGACGATGGCGATGGCGCTCGCGAGTGGATAGTCGTAGGCCTCGTACGCGGCGCTGTAGGCCGCGATCGAGATGACCCGCGTGGTGCCTGCCGGATCGCCGACCAGCACCGCCGACGGGAACACGCTGAACGCGAGCACGAACGTCAGGCAGAACGTGGTCGCCAGCCCCGGCGCGAGCAGCGGCAGCGTGATCCGGGTGAAGCGGTGCCACCAGCCGGCGCCGAGCGTGGCCGCGGCGCGTTCCAGCGTGGGATCGATCCCGGACAGGT
>CAKUMG010000928.1 GCA_934667465.1 uncultured Actinoplanes sp.
GCTGCTGCCACCGCGCCCACGGACCGTGTCGAGTATTCGGTCGAGGAGTAGCGGTCGAGAATCGCGATCGGGTGGTAGCGGACGGTCACCTTGTTCTCGTCCACCAGCTGCGAGATCGCCGGGCCGGCTGCCGCCTCGAAGTCGCCGCAGATCGGGCACATGAAGTCCTCGTAGATGTCGACCGTCACCGGCCCGCTGCCCCGGGCGAACGCGGTGCCGTCGTCGACCGCACCGGCCGGGACCACGACCTTACCGGCGGTGTCGTTCTCCTGGCTCGCCAGCACACCCCAGCCGATCAGCCCGGCGATCACCAGCACAGCCACGACGCCGATGCTGGTCCATAGCGTCACGGTACGGCGGCGTTCGCGCGCCTTCTGCTGCGCGACGATCCGCTTCGCCTGTGCCCGGTCCTTCGAACCCTTGCTCACTGCTCGTCCCCCATCAGGATGCCGTCGATCGAGAAACGGGTGCGCGGCCACCACAGCAGGATCCCCGCCAGGGCGAGGAAGCCGACGTCGCGTGCGATGTCCCACCCGTACACCGGGTCGGCCCCGGCGCCCAGCTCGCCGCCCGAGCCGAAGCAGCCGCAGTCGATCTGCAGGCCGCGCGACCAGGCCGAGACGATCCCGGCGATGAAGATCACCAGGACGGCCGCCGAGATGCCGGCGACCAGCCGCACAGCCAGGCCCGCGAGCAATAGCAGCCCGAGCGCGATCTCGAGGAACGGCAGCGCCGCCCCGATGACCTTCGCCACGTCGTAGGGGAAGATCTGGTACGCGTTCACCGCCCGCCCGGACGCGGCCAGGTCACCGACCTTGAGACCGCCGGCGATCAGCCAGACGGCGGCCAGCCCGAGCCGGGCGGCGGTCGAGATCCACGGCAGCGCCGCGGTCGTACGGGCTGACTGCCCGGTGTCCATGCTCACGCCCCCTTAGTCGGCGCGCAGCGCCGCAGGGTTCCGTCCTACCGCCTGGGGGTTGGCTGTGTGACGTGCCGAAGGGCCCTTGTCAGGACGCTTGCGCCCGGGCGACAGCGGTGACCAGCTCGTCGCGGGCGCGGGCGACCCGGGAGCGGATGGTGCCGATGGCCACATCCTCCACCTCGGCGGCCTCCGCATACGACAAGCCGAGCACCTGGGTGAGCACGAACGCGGTCCGCCGCTCCTCACCCAGCCGGCCAAGCAGGTCGGCGGCGCCGAGCCGGTGCGCCGGATCGGGGTAGTGCGGGCGGTCGGTCCACGCCTCGGCCGCGAGCCGCGCGTCGAGGCGGCGGCGGCGCACCACCGAACGGAGATGATCGGCACAGGTGCGCCGGGCGATGCCGAGCAGCCAGGTGCGCACCCCCGCCCGGGCCTCGAACCCCGGCAGCGCCTTGAACGCCCGCAGGAACGTCTCCTGGGTCAGGTCGTCGGCGGCGCCCGGGTCCACGAGGGCGGCGGTGAACCGCCAGACCTCCGCCTGGGTGCCGCGGACGAGGGCAGCCTGCGCTCCCGCGTCTCCGGACCGCGCCCGGAGGGCGAGCGCGGTGAGGGGGTCGCTGGCTGTCACAACCGGAGATAGTACGCCGGGCGCCGCCACTGTTCGAGACCTCGTTCCCGACCATGTTGACGAGTACCGGGAGTCATCGGGGACCATTGCGGGCATGACCGTTGATCGACGCCGCGCCGTCGTGGCCCTGGCGGGGCTCCTCCTCGGCCTCTCCGGCGTGCTGCTCGGCCCCGCGGCCCCGGCCAGCGCGCACGCCGCCCTGGTGGCCAGCGACCCGGGCAGCAACACGATCGTGCCGGACGCGCCCAACCGGGTGACGCTCACGTTCAGCGAGTCCGTGCAGCTGCTCGCCGGCAAGATCCAGGTGCTCGCCCCCGACGGCAGCCGCGCCGACCAGGGCGAGCCGCAGGCCAGCGGCAACACGGTCACGATCCCGCTGCGTACGGGCGCCGGCCGCGGCACCTATCTGGTCAGCTACCGGGTCATCTCCGCCGACAGCCACCCCGTGGCCGGCACCCTGCTCTACTCGGTCGGCGCCGCGTCGACGCCCCCGAGCGAGACGGACGCCGCGCAGGACGTCGACCCGGTGGTCCGCGCGCTCATCCCGGTCGGCAAGTACCTCGGCTACACCGGCCTGGTGCTGCTCATCGGCCCGGTCCTGGTGCTCGCCCTGCTGTGGCCGCACCGGCTCTCCCGGGTCGGCCCGGCCCGCCTGGTCTGGACCGGCATCGGCCTGATCCTGGGCAGCACGCTGCTCGCCCTGTGGCTGCAGGCGCCGTACTCGACGGGTTCCGGGCTCTTCGACGTCTCCGGTGCCGACCTGCAGACCGTGCTCGGCAGCACGTTCGGCGCCGTGATGCTGGTCCGCCTCGGCGTGATCATCGCAGCCGCGTTCCTGCTGCGCCCGCTGCTCACCGGTGCCCGCGCCGACTCCAAGGCCGACCTGGCGCTGCTCGGCGTGCTCGGTGTCGGCGCGATCGCCACCTGGCCGCTCACCGGCCACCCCACGGCGTCCCCGGTCGCGGGCGTCTCCGTGGTGGTCGACGCGATCCACCTCGCCGCCATGGCCGTCTGGCTCGGCGGCCTGGTGATGCTGGTCGGCTTCCTGCTCCGGCGGGCCAACCAGAAGGAGCTCGCGGCGATCCTGCCGATCTGGTCCCGCTGGGCGGCGACCGCGGTGGCCGCCCTGATCATCGCCGGGTCGGTCCAGGCGCTGATCGAGGTGGCGTCGTTCAAGGGCCTGGTCAACACGACGTACGGCCGGCTGATCCTCGTCAAGATCGGGCTGGCGGCGCTGGTGATCGCCGTCGCGGCGTACTCGCGCAATCTCGTCCGCAACCAGGCCGACCGCAGCCCCGGCGTGCTCCGCCGCGTGGTCATCGCGGAACTGGCCGTCACGGCGATCGTGCTGGGCGTCACCTCCGCGCTGGTGCAGATCGCCCCGCCGCGCAGCGCCGAGGCCGCGCAGACCGCCGCCTCGACCACCCAGACCGTCTCGCAGACGCTCACCGACGACTCCATGTCGCTGCAGGTGGACATCTTCCCGGCCAGCGTGGGCAACAACTCCCTGCATCTGTACGCCTACACGCTCGACAACCAGCCGCTGACCGTCGTCGAGTGGACGGGCACGGCGTCGCTGGCCGACAAGGGCATCGAGCCGATCCAGGTGCCGCTGCTGCGGATCAACGACTTCCACGCGATCGGCGACATCGCGCTGCCG
>CAKUMG010000929.1 GCA_934667465.1 uncultured Actinoplanes sp.
GACGGAGGCCGTACGGTCGGTCGTCAACGATCCCGTCGTCGGCGACGAGGGCGGCCTGACCACCACGCGCGACTACCGCACGTACGCCGAGGCGTTCGCCGACGCCGCCGCGCGCAAGTGGGCGCTGGTCCGCCCGCACGTGCGCCCGGGCCGCGTCGTCGACATCGGCTGCGGCGCTGGTGCCGTCCTCGAGGAGGCGGACCGCGAGCCGGCCCTGCGCGAGAGCGACCTGATCGGCGTGGAGATCGCCCGCCACCTGTACGACGAATGCGTCCACAAGAAGGCCCAGGGTGTCTTCCGTAACGCCAACGTCTACTTCTACCGTCGCAACGTGCTCGGCGGCGCCGTGCTGCCGGCCCGCTCGGTCGACACGACGCTGACGTTCGCGCTCACCCACGAGATCTGGTCCTACGGCGAGCGCGAGAAGTCCCTGCGCGCCTTCGTCCAGGCCATCTACGACCACACCGCCCCGGGCGGCGTCTGGATCAACAGCGACGTCTGCGGTCCCGACGGCCGCGACCTCCCGGTCCACCTCACCCTGCAGACAACCGACGGTCAAAATCCTGCGGCTGTACGGGAGGACCTGGCGCAACAGGCATCGCCCTCCGTGGCCGAGTACGTCGGTGGCCTCTCCACCCGGGCCCGCCTGGACCAGTTCGCGGTCGACTACAAGTTCCCCTTCACCTACCGCCCCGTCGACGCCGACACGGTCGAGCTGTCCCTGGGCGACGCGATGGACTACCTGACCCGCAAGGACTACCCGGACAACTGGCTGTCCGAGACCCAGGAGCAGTTCTGCGGCTTCGAGTTCGCCGACTGGAAGTCCCTGCTCACCGACGTCGGCTTCGAGATCGACCCGGCGTCGGCCACCTCGCGCAACGACTGGATCGTCGACAACCGCCTCGCCCCGGTCGCGTCGCTCACCACCCCGGCCGGCAAGCCCCTCGACTGGCCGGTCACCCACGTCTTCCTGGTCGCCCGCCGCCCGCTCAACACCTGACGCCTAGCTTTCATAAGTCGAGTTATGATAACTCGACTTATGAAAGTTGGGAATCATGGTGCAGGTACCCAAGCCACCCGGCATGTTCGACCGGGAGAAGGAGTGGCGCGCGCTCGCGTCCTTCGCCACCGATCCGGCGCGGGGGGCGATCCTCGGCGTCGTCTCCGGCCGCCGGCGCCAGGGCAAGACCTACCTCCTCCGGGCGCTCTGCCAGGCGACCGGTGGTTTCTACTTCGCCGCCGACGAGGCGGCCGATCGCGAATCGCTGAACCGGCTCGGGGTGGCGCTGGCCCAGCACCTGGGCAGCCCCGCACCGCTGGTCTTCGACACCTGGCACGGCGCCGTGGACGCCCTGCTCGCGCTCGGCCGCGATCGGCGCATCCCCGTCGTCATCGACGAGTTCCCCTACCTGGTCCGCGCCAATCCGCAGCTTCCGTCGATCATCCAGAACGCCCTGGCCCCGCTGCGCCCCGAGCGCGACGAGAGCCGGACGAGCCTGCTGCTGTGCGGCTCGGCGATGTCCTTCATGGGCCGGCTGCTCAGCGGGAATGCCCCGTTGCGCGGACGCGCGGGCCTGGAGCTGATCGTGCCCACGCTCCACCACCAGCTCGCGGCCGAGTTCTGGGACATCCCCGATCCCGTGACGGCCCTGAAGGTGAACGCCGTCGTCGGTGGCACGCCCGCCTATCGCCGGGAGTTCGCCCGCGACGACACGCCCGCGGGGCCGGACGACTTCGACGACTGGGTGGTCCGCACGGTGCTCTCCCCCACGAGCCCGTTGTTCCGGGAAGCGCGCTACCTCCTCGCCGATGAGTTGGAGCAGCACGACATCAGCGTCTACCACTCGGTGCTGGCGGCCATCGGAGCGGGCAACGAGCGCCGCGGAGGCATCGCGTCCTACCTCGGGCGCAAATCCGGCGATCTGGCGCACCCGCTCACCATCCTCGAGGACTGCGGCCTCATCACCCGGGAGCCGGATGTCTTCAAGGACAATCGGACGCGTTACCGCATCGCCGAGCCGCTCGTGACCTTCTACCACGCCGTCATGCGCCCGATCTGGTCCGACCTGGAACACACCCGCGACGCGACCCACCTGTGGCAGCGGGCGCAGCGCCGATTCGCCAGTAACGTTCTCGGCCCGCACTTCGAGCATCTGTGCCGCCATTGGGCGCGGTACATGGCGCCCGAGGAGTGGTTCGGCGACTTTCCCAACGTCGTCGGCTCGGGCACCGTCAACGATCCCGGGCGGCGGAGCTCGTACGAGGTCGATCTCGCGGTCTTCGGGCTGGACGACGACCTGCGGCGGCCGCTGCTGGCCGTCGGGGAGGCCAAGTGGGGCGAGACCATGGGCCTCGGCCACCTCGATCGGCTGCGCCGGATCCGCGAGTTGCTCGTCGCGCAGGGCCGCCTCGGAGCCGAGCGGGCCAAGCTGGCCTGCTTCTCCGGGACGGGATTCACCGACGAGCTGCGGGAGGCCGCCGACGGGGACGACAGCATCGTGCTGGCCGGGGCGGCCGACCTCTACCGCTGAGCGAGCAGGGCCGGCATCGCCTCGGTGAGCATCGTGCGCCAGTGCGGGAGGGGGTCGACGCCGGTGCCGGCCCAGCGCTCGTGGGACAGCACACTGTAGGACGGGCGCCGCGCGGGCCGGGGGAAGCGGTCGCTCGTGGTGGGCCGGACCCGGGCGGGGTCGAGGCCCGCCTCCTCGAAGACCGCGCGGGCCAGCCCGTGCCACGTCGTCGAGCCCGCCGCCGTGCCGTGGTAGACGCCCGGGGCGGCGCGGCCGGCGGTGACGGCGCGGGCGAGCGCCACGAGCTGGTGGGCGAGCGCGAGCGACCACGTGGGCGGGCCCTGCTGGTCGTCGACGACGTCGAGCGTGTCGCGGGTGGCGGCCAGGCGGAGCATCGTACGGACGAAGTTGGCGCCGTGCTCGCCGTAGAGCCACGCCGTGCGCACCACCGACCCGCCGTGCTCCAGCGCGGCCCGCTCGCCGAGGGCCTTGCCCCGCCCGTACGCGTTCAGTGGCGCGCGGGGCGCCTCCTCCGCGTACGGCGTCGTGGCCTCGCCGTCGAAGACGTAGTCCGTGGAGACCTGGATCAGGCGCGGGCCGGCGGCCGAGGCGAGCAGCCGCACCGCGTGCCCGTTGACCGCGTCCGCCGCCGCCGGGTCGCGCTCGGCGCCGTCGACGTCGGTCCACGCCGCCGTGT
>CAKUMG010000930.1 GCA_934667465.1 uncultured Actinoplanes sp.
CTCCTGGAGACGGTAAGCTGGGTCCCGCGACTGCGGAATGGATCGTCCCGCCTGTCTACCAGTGACCCGATCGCGCGGCCAGAAGAAAGGGCCTCGGGGAGTTGGCGGGGGTTTCCCGGTCGCCGCGCGGCTGTCACCGGTGGAGCAGCACTCTCCCTGGAGGACGGCGATCTATGACCACCACCCACATCGGACCCGTGCCCGCGGACGGCGGGACATGCTGAATCTCACCGGCCGGCGCAGCGCCGCCGGCGGCGGCGTGGTCCTGATCGTGCGCTTCGGGCTGGGCGCGGTGCTCAACTACGGCTTCGGGGTCGCCCTCGCATGGCTGCTCAGCCCGGCGGAGTTCGGCGCGGTCAGCGTGCTGCAGAACGTGCAGTTCCTCTGCGCCATGGTGCTCTCGGCCGGCTTCCCCTGGGTGCTGGCCGCCACGGTGGCCCGGGAGCCCGATCCCCGCGTGGTGGCGGCGACCTACCGGGCGGCGTTCCTCGGCAACCTCGTCCTCGGCGTGGTGCTGGCGGCCGGGTTCGGCGCCGCCCAGCTCGCCTGGTCGGTGCTGCCCGCGGCGCAGGCGGCCACGGCCGCCTGCGTCACCGCGATGATCGTGGTGCTGTCGCTGACCAGCGCGCTCGGCGGGGGCCTGCAGGGTGAGCGGCGCTTCGACGGGTACGGCGTCATGCAGATCTCCGAGATCGCGATCAAGGTGGCCGTGTCGGTGCTCGTCGTCGGCGTGCTCGGCTACGGCGTGACCGGCGTGGCGGTCAGCTTCCTCGTCGGCGCGATGCTGTCGTCGGTGATCGGGGTGCTGGCCCTGCGCGACCGGCTGCCCGGCCGTGGCCCGGTTGCCTGGCGCCGCACCGGCACCCGGGCGGTTGCGACGGGGCTGGCCAGCTCGGCGTTCGGCGCGATCCTCGCGGTCGACGTCATCGCGCTCAGCGTCGTCGGGCGGGGCCACGGCGTCACCGCCGCCGGCATCGCGCTCTACCAGGCCGCCACCGTGCTGGCCCGGGCACCGTTCTTCGTCGCCGACGCGCTGAGCAACGCGGTCTTCCCGTTCGTCGCGCGGGCCCGCACCGCCGCGGAGGTCGACGGCTGGTTCCGTGCCGCGTTCCGCTGGATCCCCCTGGCGCTGCTGCCGCTGCAACTGGTGCTGCTGATCGCGCCCGCCCCGGTGCTGCGGGTGCTGTTCCCCCCGCACTATGCCCAGGCGGACGGCGCGTTGCGCATCCTGACCGTCGGCACGGCCGGCCTGATCGCGCTGGACGTGCTGCTCAAGACGCTCAACGCCCGCGAGATCAGGGCCGTCGCCCGGTGGGTGCCCGCCGCGCTGGCGGTCGAGGCGGTCGCCCTGGCCGTCCTGGTGCCCCGGCTGGGGATCACCGGCGCGGCCCTCGCGTTCACGATCGGCACCTGGGCCGGTGCGCTGGCGCTCGCCCGGATCTATGCCCGCGCGCACCGGCCGCTGTGGGTCGGCCGTGGCACGGTCGCCCGGTATCTGCTGGCGTTGCTGCCGTTGACGGCCCTGCTGCTGGTCGCCGCGCGCCTGTCCGGGCTCGCGGCGCCGGCGATGATCGCGGCCGGGCTGGCTTGTTATGCCGCCGCGGTGCTGCGGCTGCGGCTGCTGCGGGAGCAGGACCTGCAACGCGTCGCCGGGGCGCTGCGCCGCAACCGGGTCGTGCAGTCATGAGCGCGCGCACCGCGTACACCCGCGGGGTCGTGCCGTTGATCCTGGCCTGCGGCGGCCTGGCCGCCTTCTTCCTGCTGTGGAACCTCGAGCGCAGCCCCGACACCCAGTACGACGAGGTCGTCTACAGCCGCGCCGACCAGGCGGTGGCCGAGAACTGGTCGCTGACCTGGACGAACCGCCCGCTGTTCGTGCATCCGCCGATCCCGTTCCTGCTGCAGGCGGCCTGGCTGCGGCTGCTCGGCGGCCACGAGCGGCCGCTGATCGACGTGATCACCGACACCCGGCTGCTCGCCGCGCTGGTGACCGTCGTCAACGTGGTGCTGATCGCGCTGGTCGCCCATCGGCTGGCCGGCCCGGCGCGGCCGCGTGCCCGCGTGGTCCTGACCCTGACGACCGCACTGCTCGCGGCGACCGACCCGGTGCTGCTGCGCTTCGGCCGGATGGCGATGATCGAGCCGTTCGCGCTCCTCGCCTGCCTCACCACCCTGCATCTGGCGATGATCCTGTACGCGCGGCGCTCCCGCTGGTTCGTGGCGGTGACCGGGCTGGCCGGCGGGCTCACCCTGCTCACCAACGAGGTGGGCATCTTCATGCTGCTCACCCCGCTGACCTTCGCGCTGCTCGGCCGCGATCGGCGGCTCGTACGGCAGTGCCTGGCCGCGCTGGCCGCCGCCGTCGCCGTGTGGTCGGTCTTCCTGGTGTGGGCGGCGCAGCTCGGGCTGCTCGGCAGCTTCGTGGAGATCAAGTCCGTCACCCTGCAACGGCTGCTCGGCACCGTGCAGATCACCGGCTGGAACCGCCCCGGCGTGTCCTTCGCGGCCGGGCTCGCCGAGCAGCTCGGCCAGTACGTGACGTCGTACCTCGTCCTCGGGCTCGGCGCGGCGGCCACGGTGTGGCTGCTGCTGCACCGCGGCGGCCACGCGTCCCGGTGGCTGCTGGCCTGGCTGCTCACCAGCTACGCCTTCGGTGCCTGGACGGTGCTGCTCGGCACCCTCAACGAGCAGTTCTTCGCGTACGTCATCCCCGCCGCCCTGGTCGGCGCGGTGCTCACGGCCGACGCGGTCCTCGGCGCCGTCCGCTGGCGCGCCGTCACCGCCTGGGCCCTGCTCGCGGTCACCCTGGTGGCCGCCGGCGGCAGCTGGGCCCGCTTCTCGGCCACCCGCAACGACGGCCTCGCCCGGCTCACCGGCTTTGCCGCCGCCCACCTGCCGGCCTGCGCCGCGCTCAACGCCACCGGCGACACAGAGCGCTTCGAGCTGCTCTTCCCGGACCGGCCGATCACCGGCTACGCCACCGGGCCGGGCGCGCTCGCGCACGGCGTGAACCTGTTCGTGCTCAGCGACAAGGACTCCGGCATGCGGTTCGGCAACTCCAGCCCCCAACTGGCGTCGTGGGTGCGCGGCCACGGGACCCGCCTCGCCGCGTACCCCAGCGCCACCTACCGCGGGCTGGAGCTGTGGCGGGTCACGCCCGGCCCGTACAACCCGGTCGCCGGGGTGGAGCGCGCGCCCGGCGGCGA
>CAKUMG010000931.1 GCA_934667465.1 uncultured Actinoplanes sp.
GTCGTCGAGCGTGCACTGTGGACGGTATAGCCACCGGCCCGCCGGCGCCACAAGATAAGGACCGGCGACGAGAACACGGCGCGCGGTCAGCCGTACGTGTCATTCCGGTTCTGCAGAGAATGAGGGTTATTCAGGACCAACCTCGACCCGCACATGGCCGCAGCTCACAGCCTCGGTCTCCACCGTCCTGAATAATCCTCAATGCGTCAGGCATGGATTCCGTTGCTTGTTTGCTCTATTCTCACAGGCTCTCGTTACACAAGGGACTGATGATCCAGTCGTCGCTTGTCACGGTGTCGCGGTGCCTGACGGGAGTCGCCGCGGGGGTCTCGCACGTGATGGGGGAGGATCGGTGCCGCAGGGCTCGAACAGGCAGGATCCCGCGAACGAGCTTCGCGACGCCCTGATCGCGGCCTTGATCGCGGTCCCGTTCATGAGCTCGCTGTCCGACCGGCAGATGCTGCTCCAGCTGATCCGGCGCGACGTGTCCAGTTTCCCGAATGTCGAGGAACACAACGAACCACGCCTGCATGCCGCCAAGATCGTGATCGGCTGCCTGACCGCGGCCGGTGGCCTGCGCGCCCTCACCTCCGCCCTGCTGACCATGGCGCCCGATGTTCCAGGAAGCAAGCGCGCCATCGAACTGATCGAGACCGCCTCCCTGCAGAGCCTCCTCCCGGGGAGTGAATTCCAGCGCGTCCGGGAATTGCTGCGCCGCGCCGGGACGGAGCGCCCCGGCGACGACTGGTGGCGCCGGGCCGCGGCGGAGGCCGGGGTGACAACCCCACCGCGGGCCCTCACGCTGGTCGCCACGTTCGACCAGCTCAGCGCGCTTCCGGCGCACCAGGAACGCCCGCCGGCCGCCCTTCGCCTGCTCGACTGCGTGACCGCGCAACTGTCCGGCACCCTGCCCGTGGAATTGGCGAGCTGGACCAGGGAACAGGCGCACCGATTGGAACTCGGGGATGACAACCCGCTAGGGTCGTCGCCGGGCGGCCCGGGCGCCATTCCGGGGCACGATCCGCGTAATGGCACCGGTCAGGAAAATGCGCCTTCCGGATCCGACCCCGCCCCTTCGGACGATGCCGACAGGGTTAAGATAAGTCCGGATAAGACCGACATATCGGACGATCCGCTAGAGTCGCACCTGGCGCAGGAAGGCTTCGGTCCGCCGTCCGGACCTGAGGCGGGCAGCGGCATGACCTTATTCCAAGGAGAGAGCGCGATGCCTCCCGCCGGCACGACGCAGACCATGGCCAGACTCCCTCAGGTCTGGGGTGAGGTGCCGCAACGGAACCCGAACTTCACCGGCCGGGAAGATCTGCTCAAGGCCATTCATGATCAATTGATGGCCACGCAGGAGACCGCGGTTCTCCCGCAGGCATTGCACGGCATGGGCGGCGTCGGCAAATCCCAGGTCGCCATCGAGTACGTCTACCGGCACAGCGCCGAGTTCGACCTCGTGTGGTGGATTCCGGCCGAGCAGGAGGGGCAGATCCTCGCCGCGTTGACCCAGCTCGCCCAGCGGCTCGGGCTGGATGTGCGGCCCGAGGCCAACAGTGCCGTCCCGGCCGTGCGTGACGCGCTCAGCACGGGCCAGACGCCGTACGCGAAATGGTTGCTCGTCTTCGACAACGCCGAGGCCCCGCAGGACGTGAAGAAGTTCTTCCCGACGAACGGATCGGGCAAGATCCTGGTCACCTCGCGCGACCTCGACTGGAAGCGGTTCACCCGCTCGGCGGAAGTCGACGTGTTCACCCGCGCGGAGAGCTGCGACTTCCTCCGCGACCGCGAGCTGGGTCTCTCCGACGACGAGGCGGACGGCCTGGCCGAGGCGCTCGGTGACCTGCCGCTCGCGATCGAGCAGGCGGCGGCCTGGCGGGCGGCCACCGGCATGCCCGTCCGGGAGTATCTCGACCTGCTCGAGGCCAAGCGCATCGAGGTGCTGGAGACCACGCCCTCGGCCGACTACCGGGACTCCGTCGCCGCCGCGTTCCAGCTGTCGCTCGACAAGCTCCGCGAGGTCAACCCGGCGGCACTGCAGCTGCTGCAGATCTGCTCCTTCTTCGCCCCCGAGCCGATCTCGCGGGACATCTTCGCCGGGTCCCCGATCGCGCCGATCACCCCGGAACTCGACCCCGTCCTGAGCGACAGCATGCGGCTGAGCCGGGCCATCCGGGACATCCAGCGGTATGCCCTCGCCAAGGTCGACCACCGGCGCAACGCCCTGCAGATCCACCGGCTGGTCCAGGCGGTGCTGGTCGGCCGCATGTCTCCCGACGAGCGCTCCGTCATGCGCAGGGGCGCGCACACGCTGCTGGCCAACGGCAACCCGAACAACCCGGAACGGCGCTCGGAGTGGCCCCGCTATCAGGCGCTCAGCCCGCACGTCACCGTGTCACGGGCGGTCGAGTCGCCCGATCCCCGGGTCCAGGAACTGATCTTCGGCCTCGTCAAGTTCTTCTACTACTGGGGCGATCACCAGGGCAGCGAGCAACTCGCCCAGGAAGCCCACCGCTGGTGGATCACCAATCGCGGTGAGGCCGATCCCCAGACGCTGCAGCTGGCGAAGTGGGTCGGGTACATGTTCTGGGTGAACGGCAAGTTCACCGCCGCGCGCGACCTCAACCGGCGGACCCTGGACTTCTACCGGGAGACCCTCGGCGACCGGGACGAAGGCACCCTGGACGCCGAGTACATGGTGGCGATCGACCTGCGCACCAGCGGCGACTTCCGGGCCTCGCTGGAGCTCGACGAGCGGACGCTCGCCACGGCGCGCCAGGTGATCGGCCGCGACGATCCCGTGACGCTGAACCAGGCACACAGTGTCGGCGTGAGCCTGCGGCTGATGGGTGAGTTCCGGCGCGCCCTCGAGATCGACCAGGAGAACTATCGGCGCCGGCAGGAGGTGCTCGACCCGAAGGCCCCACAAACCCTCAACAGCCTCAATGTGCTCCTGCTCGACATGCGCGAGGCCGGCGACTACCTGCAGTCGGCAGAGCGGCAGGAAGCGCTGTACCGGCAGCACGTCGAGCTCTTCGGCCACGAGGCGCCCGCCACGCTGCAGGCCGCCCGCCACCTCGCCATCGCGCTCCGCAAGGCCGGCGACCATCCCCGGGGCCGGGACATCGCGCACCACACCCTCGAGCAGTACCGGCGCCGGTACGGCGAGGACTACCCCGCCACCATCGCGATGTCGG
>CAKUMG010000932.1 GCA_934667465.1 uncultured Actinoplanes sp.
GTCAGCGCCCCCTTCGTGCCCTCGCTCGCCCGGTCCCACACCGCCAGCCCGGTGAGGTGCCGCCTCATCCGGGCGCCCTCCCCGGCGAACCAGGACTGCAAATTCACGAGCAGGCTCTCGTACGGGACATCGGGCGCGGGCAGCGGCACGGGAGCGCCCAGCAGCCGGTCCACCAGCGTCCCGTCCGCGGCCCCGGCGTTGAACCGCAGCTGCTCGTCGCGCGTGAACCCGGGATCCCCGAGCCCCGCCGCGGCCACGCACGCGTCGAGCTCCTCGAAGAACGCGGACACCACCAGCACGACGTACGCGGCCTGGAGCCGTTCGCTGCGCTCGTGGCGGCCGAGTCCCCGTACGGCGTCATTGATCGACGCAGTGACCGCCCCGCCGAGCCGCACCACCTCGTTCTTCGCATCGAACAGACTGATCGCCAGCTCGCTGCCGCCCGCGGTCGCCACGCTGAGCGCCCCGCCGAGCAGGTTGTCGACGACCTTGCCGAGCGGCCCCGCCCCACCCAGAATCGTCACGGCGTCGGCATAGGACAGACGGCTCGCCATCGCCCCATCATGGCGCAGACGATCTACGCGCGGGCGTCCGCCTGCCTCCGCGCCTCGTACTCCTCGGACGACTCCGGGATGACGCCGCTCGCCAGCCGCGCCTCCAGCTCCGCCAGCATGCGCAGGTCGTCCTCGTCGAGGCCCGGCGACTCCCCGGGCTCCGCGAGGTAGGCCGCGCTCACGGAGGCAGCGCGCCGGGCGAGGGCTGCCACGTCGATCCCGGGCCGGTACAGCGACGCCCACAGCTCCGCGTCCAGTGCCGGCGCTTCGGCCTCCCACGGCTCTTCCTGCCTGGCCGCCTTCACCCCGGCCGCCCGGTGCGCCGCCGAGATGCGCGCCTGATGCGCCGGGCCGATCCCGAACATCACCCCGTCGAACGGCCAGTCGTACGCCGGCAGCGACCACGGCAGCGTCCGCCCGATCCGGGTCAGGCCCAGCGCCCGTACCAGCGCGAACACCAGATCGTCGGCCTCACTGCCGGCATCGGCGCGCCCGATGATCCCGCGCAGCCCGGCCGCGTCGGCGTGCAACCCGGCCGCCGCCGACCAGGCGACCAGCTCCGCGACGACCTCCCCGGCGCCGCGCCCGACCGGCCCCGCCATCGTCCGCGGCTGATGCCGGTACGCCCCACAGCTCCGCCCCACCGGCCACAGGTGGGTGAGCGGCCCGACCCGGCCGGGCGTCGCCGCGCAGCCGCCGTCACTCACGTACGCGCCCAGGACCGGCTCCCCGGTCGCCGCGACCAGCGCCGCCGACGCCCCCACCAGGTCCGGCGGACCGTCGACGCCCTCCGTCTCCAGCAACTGCCAGCCGTCGCCCAGCTCCCGCAACCAGTGATGCTTGAACCCGAACCCGGCGACACCGTCCTGCTCCACCAGCAGCCCGTCCGCCCGCGCCACCACGATCGTCCCCCAGTAATCCACCGGCAGAGACTAGTGATCGTTGAGCCCGGTCTTCCACAGTGCGCTGATGGGCACAGCGCGCAGCCTGTCGCCGAAGGGCAGCGTGGTGGTCCCGGTATAGAGGACGTAGCCGGCCACGAAGTTGTCGCCGAGCCGCTCAGCGAGCCGCCGCAGCCCCCGGAAGTCGTCGGTCCGCACGGCAGAGGAGGCCTTGACCTCGATCCCGACCACCCGGCCACGCCGGTTCTCGAGTACCGCATCGACTTCCACCTTGGAGTGATCGCGGTAGTGGTACAGCTCAGCGAGTTGATCCGACCAGGTGAGCTGCCGGGCCAGCTCGGACAGGACAAAGCCCTCCAGCAACTGGCCGAAGGGGGCATCGGGACGGAGCAGGGAGTGAGCATCCAGAGCCAGTTGCTGTGCAGCGATCCCCGAGTCCACGAAGATCATCTTCGGGGCCTGGGTGGCCCGGGTCCCCAGGTTGCGCGACCATCCGGGGATCTGCTTGATCAGGAACACTTCTTCGAGCAGATGCAGATAGCGGGCGACAGTGGGCTGGCTGATCGCCAACTCCGACTGCAGCTTGCCCGAGGCCGGGATGGTTGCCGACCGGGCAGCCAGCAGGCTGACGAGGCTGCGAAGCTGCGGCACGCGGCCGATCTCGGAGAGCTGCCGTACGTCCCGATCGATGAGTGTCTGGACGTAACTGTCGAGGAAGCGCCCGCGCCGCCGGGGATTTTCCCGGGCGACCGCCTCCGGCATCCCGCCCCTGACGACGCGGGCCGCGTAGTCGGCTCGGGTGAGGTCGGAGTCGTGCTCCAGCTCCGGGCCGAGCGCGAACGCGGCATCGATGAATCCGTCCGGTTCTCCGTCGATCTCGCCCTGGGAGAACGGCCAGAGCTCGACGGTCTCCATCCGCCCGGGCAGCGCATCAGGCAACGCTCGCAGACCCAGTACCCTCGCAGAGCCGCTGAGCAGGAACTGTCCAGGACGCGGGTCGGCGTCGACGGTCGCCTTGATGGCAAGCAGCAGCTCCGGCGCGCGCTGAATCTCGTCGATGATCATCAGTTTGTCGGACTTGACGAAGTCCATGGGGTCGGTAAGGGCCGCATCTCGGTCCTCAGGCACATCGAGATCGCGGCGCTTCGTGGCGCGCTCGCCGGCCACCACTCGAATCAACGTACTCTTGCCGGATTGCCGGGCTCCGTTGAGCAGCACGACCCGGGTATCGGAGAGGGCTTCCTCGATCTGTGATCTGGCTCTCCGCAAAACGAGATTTGACCTGCTCATGACCCATATCGTAACGCCCCGGCTTTGGAGATGCGACGACCTGACTTTGGAGATGCGACGACCAGCCTTTGCCGATGCGACAGCGCGCCTTTGCGGATGCGGCTCCACGACTTCGTCGATGCGGTGCCCGCGGCGGCTGATTTGAGGGCGTCAGCCGGATGGTCTGAGTACAACGACTCAGGAGCCGGCGGGCCGATCCCGCAAAGATCTAGGGCGTGACTTCGTACCCCTGCCCGTTCTGCCGCACGCAGGCCTCGCCCGACACCGGTTGCCCCGGATGCGGGCGCGGGCCGGACCTGGACGCGTCCGAGGTGATGCGGCTCGACGGCGAGATCCCGGTGATCACCGAGCGGCTCGCCGTCGCGCGGGCGGCGCTGGGCACGGCGCAGAGCGCGTACGTGGCTGCGCAGAGCACCCTGGAGAATGCGCGCGCCGCGGTGGAGAGCACGGACC
>CAKUMG010000933.1 GCA_934667465.1 uncultured Actinoplanes sp.
CGGTGCGGGGGCGGACGAGGCGCGGCCGCGGGCTTCGGCGGCGGCGACGGCTTCGGCGAGGCGGCGGTTGCGGCGGCGCCGGGTGCGGAGCCAGGCCGTGATCAGGGCGGCGGCGAGGGCGAGCAGCGCCAGCTGGGGCCACGGCATCAGCCAGACCGTGTGCTCCGACTGCACGCGGGCCGGGGCGGGGTCGACGGGCCGGCCGTCGGAGGGTGCGGGCAGGGCGGAGAGGGTCACCTGCTCCCGGATCAGCGGCGGTACGCGGTCCAGCCGCACCGTGGTCTCGACGGCCCCGCCGGGCAGGATCTCCGGCAGAGCTGTCCCGGACCTGGTGACGGCGCCCAGCGAGAACGGGCCGTGCGCCCGCGCGGACGGCTGCGCGCTGAGCCGGACGTTGCCGGTGTTGCGGATCGCGAACGTGGCCGTGACCTCGGGCAGCCGGAACGGGTTCCACGACGCGGCGGTGCCGATCCGGACGTCGGTGATGCTCAGCGCGGGCCGCAGCGGGCCGGCGATCCGCAGGTAGACCCGGGTGCCGACGCGATGGTCGACGGTGACCTGGTTGCCGGCGGCGTCGGTGCCCGCGGCGGCCAGGGATGCGACGACGCCCGCCGCGTGGTCGCCGGGGGTGGCGTTGTCCGGCACGGTGAGCGTGAAGGGCACGACGACGCGCGACGACTTGGGCAGCTCGACGGTCGTGCGGCCCAGCGTGAGCCAGGTTCCCGCGCCGGTCGGCTTCGCGGCGCCCGCGAGGAGGTCGAAGCCGCCGCCCGCGGTGGTGAACGCGTCGCTGGCGTAGAGCCGCAGGGTGAGCGGCTGGTCGGAGTGGTTGGTCACCGCGACGTGGTCGGTGACCTTCGCGCCGGGCCCGAGCCGGTAGTCCAGCGCGGCCCGCCCGTTCGGCCCTTCGGGCCCGGAAGGCGCCACGGACCAGGTCAAAGCACCGCTGGGCGCGGGCGCAGCAAGAAAGCCGGGAGTCGGCGCGGCGACAAAGGCAAAAGCGGAGGCGGGCGGGGCGGCGGCAAGAAGGGCTACGGCTGCCAGCGGGGCGGCGGTGAGACGCGTACGCATCAGGGTCTTTCAGGAGGGAGCGGGGAGCCCGGCGGACCGAGCTCCCCGCGGCATCGAGAACGGAGTGAGACGCGAGGCGTCAGATGGCGGTTAGGGTCAGGACACCGGTGTACGTGCCGGTGGCGGTGTCGGTCGGCAGGCTCAGCTGCAGACCGGCGTCCAGCCGCGCGGTTCCCCGCCCGGCACCGTCCGGCGCGGTCGCGAGCACGGCGCTGCCGCCGAGACCCGCGCCGGGCTTGCCGGACGTGTCCGGCGCGGTGACCGGTCCGGCCGCCACGCCCTGCTGCGACGCCTGTTCCACGACCGTGGGCGTCCAGCCGAGGTGGCTGCCGGGGAACGTGGCGCCGTCCGGGCCGCGGAAGCCCTCGGCCACCTGGCCGGAGGCGGTCCAGCCGGGCTGGGCCACGCGGGTGTCGGTGACGGTCACCGGCTTGAGCGTGCCGGTGCTCTCCCACCGGTCGCCGCTGCTGTTGAGCGCGGCGGCGGGCAGGACCACGTCCCGGTCCGCGGCGGCCACGCTGATCACCAGCGCACCCTCCGCCTCGCTGATCTCCGCCGTGATCGTCTTGGCAGCACCGGAACCGTCGCCGCCACCGCCGCCGCCGTTGTCGCCACCACCGTTGTCGCCGCCGCCGTCACCGTGGTCGTCGATGTGCAGCGTGACCGGCGACGACGAGACGTACGCGCGCCCGTCGTCGAACGTCAGCCTGGCCACCACCGTCGCGCCCTCGAGCGCCGCGGCCGCGGTCAGCGTGAGCGTGCGCCCCTCGATGATCTCGGGCGCGGTCTGCCCCGCCCGCTGGACGTGCCATTCCCAGCGGGTCAGCACCGATGCCGGCGCCACGGTCGCGGCCAGCTCGATCGCGTCCCCGGTGTGGTAGTGGTCGGCGAGTCCTTCGACGGCCACCTTCTGCTGCGGCGCGGCACCGTGGTCGTCGACGTGGACGGTGGCCGGCTCGCTCGTCACCACCAGCTCACCTGCGGCCGTACGCAGCTCGACCTTGATCTGAGCTCCATCCAGGGCCTGCTCGGCGCGCAGCTCGTGCGAGGCGGTCGTGATGCCCTCCAGAGGCCGGAAGGCGTCCCAGTCGGCGCGCTGCAGGAACCACCGGTAGGTGTCCGTCGCACCGGCCACCGGGTCGGCGGACGCGGTCAGCTTGATGGTGTTGCCCTGGTGGTAGTGCTCCGACAGCGAGTCGATGAACAGCATCCGCTCGCCCGGCGCCGCGTCGGTGACCCGCAGCTGCTTGTTGGTGGAGGCGATGTGGTGCCGGGTCGTCGCGTCGTAGGTGTCCAGGTAGAGGAGCGCGCCGTCGAGTTCCGCGGTCACCGGCAGCGAGACGGTCGCCGCGTTCGCGCCCGGCAGCTTGCTGTACTCCTCGCCGATGACCATGCCCCACTCGTACGCGACGTCGTCGCGCGCCGGGTAGAGCTCGCTGGCCGCCTCCAGGGTGTCCCCCGGGCGGTACACCGGGCGCACGCCCGACAGCAGCAGCTCCCGGTTGCCGATCTCCGGGGCGAAGGCGGGCGAGCGGCCCACGACCGCACCGGCCGCGTCGACGATCTCGTAGGACCACTCCGTGAAGTTCAGCCACGAGGTGTCCAGCAGGTACGTGCCCGGTGCGGGCGACTGCGGCTGGGCGTCGGCGGGCGGCTCGTTCCAGGCGGCGGTGCCGGGCAGGCTCCGGTAGCGCCAGCGGCCCTGCTCCCCGTCCTTCAGGCCACGGTGGGCGACGGTGACCCGGACGAGGTCGCCGCGGTAGTAGTCGTCCTTCAGGCCGGTCAGCGTGATCGGCTCGCCGGTGCCGGCGTTCGGCCCGTCGATGCGCAGGGGCTGGTAGCCGGTCTCCTGGACGGTCTTGTTGTCCGCGGAGCGCAGCTGCACCTTGATGCTCGCGCCGTCGAGCGCCGTGGTGGCGTCCCGGACGAACCGTGCCGTACGCCCGCCGCTGTAGTCGGAGTTGTACTGCGGGAACTTGATCAGCCAGCGCCAGTACTGGCCCTCGCCGAGCGTGGCGCCGGTGATGCCGAGGTCGATGGTCTCGCCCGCGGCGTAGCGGTCCTTGAGCCCGGTGATCCCGAAGGCCGCGGTGGGCGGCGGGTCGCCGACGGCGAAGGTGTACGT
>CAKUMG010000934.1 GCA_934667465.1 uncultured Actinoplanes sp.
CGCTCAGACGGCGCATCCCGGACATCGGCAAGCGCTTCGACGACACCCCGGGCCTGGGGATCAAGGCGTTCCTCCTACGCGAACAGGGCGTCGACGGCTCCCCGGTCAGCCAGTACGCACCCTTCTACCTGTGGACCGACCCTGCCGCCGCGGCCACGTTCCTGTTCCACGGCGGCGGCTTCGAGGGCGTGATCCGCAAGTACGGCCGCCCGGTCGTCCAGACCTGGCTCGGCGGCGCCTACCGCCACGGGCCCGCGTACGCCGAACCCGTCACGCACGCCGTCCGCCGGCTGACCCGCGTGCCGTCCGACCTCGACCCCGCCGACACGGCCGCGGTGGCCGGGTCGGCGCCGCTCGACGAGCCCGGCCTGCACTCGACGGCGTGGGCGATCGATCCGCGCACGTGGGAGTTGATGACCTTGACCTTGTACGCGGCGCGGCCGGCCGCGTTCGACGGGGAACTCTACGAGGTGCCGTACGTGTCCACGCCCGACCCCTCCGGCCTGCGCGCCCTTCGCCCGATTTCCGGGGCAGCGCGGGCTGAGCCGGCGGCCTGATCGGCTCCGCCCGGTGCCTCCGCGAGGGGTACCGGGCCCCGCCGGAAAGTGCAACGGTGAGATGGCGCCGTCATCCGGCAAGCGGCGGGGAGGGACAGCCATGCACCTGGTCGCGGGGGAACCGAGGGAGTACCTGGGCGGCGACACGATCGTCGAGGTGGACCATCCGGCAGTGCGGGCGCTGGCCGGCAAGTTGCGTTGTACTACCAACTGTGCCGCACCGGGTTACCCGCCACACCCTGAGCCGGCGGCACGACAACGGCTTCAGAGTCCGCCGGGGTGGTGCGACAGCCAGTCGCGATGCCGGTCCCGGAGGTCGTCGCGCAGGGCCGGGGTGCCGAGGATGACGTCCGCACCTCCGTCGTACGGTGCGTACAGCCAGGCCAGGTCGGCCGGCGCGATGATCACATCGACGATCGCCTCATCGGCGACTTTGCGGAGCAGCTGGTCCAGGCTTCCTGGTTGCCATGCCAGGCGGCTGACGTAGGAGTGCGCGTAGGCCAGAGTGGGATCCAGGTAGGGCCAGGACAGCACCGCCCAGCATTCCGCGGCGGGCAGCAGCTCACTCAGCACCGGATTGCGACGTCGTGGGGCGGGGGTGAAGGCGAGCTGCGACGTGATCACATACAGGTCGCCGGTCCCAGCGCCCAGCTCGTGCAGGACGGCGTTGTGCCGATGGAGGATCGTCGCGTACTCAGCGGGCGTTTCGGCGTAGCGCTTGGAGCCCGGAAGACTGTGGAAGCGCACCCACCCGTCCGCCTCCTGGCGCAGGCTGGTGCCGATCGGCGCGAGATGCGGCCAGCGCGCTTCCCACAGGTCCTGGAACGGGTGGCGGCCGCCAGGCGCCGGCCAGACGTAGAAATCGTCTTGAGGGACGGACTGCCGCCCCGATGCGACGACCTCCCGCAGCGCGACGACGTAGGGATCGTCGCTGGGCGCTTGCGGGTCGGAGTCGAAGACGGCGACCAGGCTGCCCCCGCGGACATAATCTCCGTCCCAGGACCAGCCATGGATGTCGCGCCAGACCCGCAGGTTCGAGTGGTCGGCCTCCTTGCAGGCCTCGACGGGTGCGAGGCGCTGGATGGCCTTCGCAAGCTTGGTCCTGCCGAGCCGGACCGAGCCGGTGCCGCCCCGCCAGCCCGTGACGGCGGCGAGCACCGCGGCGGCCAGCGGATCCTCGTCGTCGTTGACCCGCACGAAACCGACCTCGTCGGTGCCTTCGACGAAGCCGAGGCCGTGCAGCCTCGGTCGTCGCCACCTGAGCTTCGCTTCGTATCGGCCGAGTGCCCCGCTGATCTCCGCACGTGTTCGCCATCCCGTCACCACAGGAAGATCATCGCAACACGTCACCCTTCCGGCTTCGGGTGGACCGGGTTCTCATCGGTGGCGGATCGGCACGATGATGATTCGTGTGGACAGTGACCTTGCAGGGGAACGCGCATGATCATCGACTTTTTGCCCGGCGGCTTGACCGGATTCGATGCCGAGGAGTTCCCCGAAGCGCGGGACTTCGTTGTCGACATGACGCCGTCGGAATTCGGCCTCGGACTGACGTATCGGGTTCCCTCCCTGGCGATCGTCATGAAATGGGGTTGGCTCAAAGCCACGGACGAGGAAATGCGCGCTTGGACGGTGCGCGATGTCCCTCGCGGCACGCTCCAGGACCCTTACCACGACTCGGACCAGGGTTGGAATGTCATGATCTGGGAGATGGGGGACCACGTCTACGTCGCGGAAGGTGACGGCGAGTGGGACGAAGATCGGGACTCGGATACGTACACGATGTGGTTCAAAGTGCCACGTTCTCTGCACGACCGGGCGTGGCGGGAAGCCCTGAAGCGACTCCAGGTCGGCATGGTCGACGAGCCGTGACAACGCACCCGGCTGGGCAGACCGAGGTCGCCGGCCGGTCCCGGCCGGGGCGAGCGCCCGCGCGTGGCTGTCAGACGGGGAACTCGAAGTGCTGGTAGTCCTTGAGTGACTTCCAGTCTCCGCCCCAGGGGAAACGGTGCTCTGGGAGCCGATCGCCGCAGGGCGCGGCCTCCCGGGTGACGTGTCCGACGCGGTTCGCACCGAGTTCGAAAACGACGCCCGCGACGACAGTGGCAAATGGCGGACATTCGGAGAGACGCAAGCGGCGAGGCTCGCATTATCGTCGGCAGATCCGGATACTGCCCGGCGTACGAGGCGAGTGCGTTCAGTCGCCTGAGCCCGCGCCACGCCGACCGGCGGACGGGCCGATCGTCTGGGTGCCGATCGCCGTCAGGAGGTCGAGGCGACCGCGCGCGTCCGTGCCGGGGGTCGGTGAGTAGAGCAGGATTCGCAGGTCGGAGCCGTGGACGGTGAGGATGTCGGCGCGACGGAAGACCTCCTCCATGGAGCCGGCCCGCTCGACCTCGGCGCTCAGGTGCCAGGCGTGCTCCACGGAGATGAACGGGTCGAAGCCGACGACGTTGAGCCCCAGACCCAGGGCGGCGTTGGCCACCTGCACGCCGATGGCCCCCAGGCCGATGACGCCGAGCGTGCGGCCGGGCAGCTCGAATCCGACGAACTGCTTCTTGCCGGCCTCGACGGCCTTGGCGATCTCGGCGTCGTCGCCCTCGAGGGTGTGGGCGAAGCGGGCCGCCGGGATGAGGT
>CAKUMG010000935.1 GCA_934667465.1 uncultured Actinoplanes sp.
ATCGGCCCCCAGCTCCGAGCCGAAGTCCGCGCCGGCCCCGGAAACGCCCGCCCCGGAAACGCCCGCCCCGGAAACGCCCGCCCCGGAAACGCCCGCCCCGGAAACGCCCGGCCCGGAAGCTGCCGGCGAGGAAGAAGGACCGGGTCCAGCGAGTCCCGCGAGGACGGGCTCGATCGCCGCGGCCACCGTGCGGGACCGCCGCACCCGGTCGTCGTGCAGCGCATCGGCCACGATCTGCTCCGTACGCAGCGCCTCCCGCGTCAGATGCAGCGCGCTCGCCGCCGCCGCGGACCGGTCCAGCTCCCGCATCGCCAGCGCGAGCGGCAGCTGCAGCCCGAGGATCCCGAACGCGCGCGCGGTCATCACGACGACCTCGCCGGGCCCGGCCGGGAACGCCGCGGCCAGGGCGAACCCGATCGGCGCGAGCAGCGTCGCCACGAGCACCGACAGCCGGCCGCCCGAGGCGATCGTCAGGAGCAGCCAGCCGTTCACGCCGACGGCCCAGTTCGCGCTGGTGTGCTGCAGATCTGCGGGCACGATGAGGGTGAGGGCCGCGGTGGCGGCGAGCGTGACCGTGGCAAGCGTCACCGCCAGCGCCCGCCGCGGCCGGGCGAGCAGCACCGCCGTCAGGAGCCACGCGCCGACACTGGCCAGGTAGGCGACGCGCTGGATGCCGGGGTCGCTGGTTCGCGACCCGTCCAGCCCTTCGGCCCGGTAGAGCACCAGCAGCAGCACGCCACTGGTCACCCACGTGCTCCACCGCGCCGCCGTACGGATGTCGGCCACCCATGTGCCCCAACGAGCAGCCGCGCGAATGCCGGTCATCGGGCGGGCCACCGCAGCTCGACGCGGGTGCCACTGCCCGGCGCGCTGACGACGCGCGAGCTGCCCCCGGCCCGGCGCATCCGGGCCTCGACCGACAGGCGCAGGCCGAGGTGCGCCCCCGGGGGGACGTCGCCCGGGTCGAAGCCGCGCCCCTCGTCGATCACGTGCAGCTCGACCTCGCCCGCCGCCGGCCACCGCACGATCACCCGGGCAGTGCCGGTGCCGGCATGCCGTTCGACGTTACGCAGGGCCTCGTCGCGCGCTGCCAGCAGGGCATTGATGGCGTACGCCGGAATTGTCGCAATGTCCTCCGCGGACTCGACCTCGACGGCCACACTCAGCGCACTGCCCTCCGGCGGCACAGTCAGGTCGGCAAAAGTGGCATTGTCGGACGAAGGGGACCCGGCCCGATCATCGCGCGACAGCGGCGTGGCCGGATCGGCGCGCGGTAACGGGTCGAGCAGGGCCAGATCGGACAGAGCCCGGCGGCGCAGCTCCGGCCCGGCGGCCCCGGGCGACGACGCCGCCGTGAGCGTCGCCGCGACCGTGTCGTGCAGCACCGCCAGGTGTTCCTCGACGTCGGCCCGGCGGGCGGCGGTGAGTTCCGCCTCGCGCCGGGTCGCGGCCGTGGCGGCGGTGAGGTCGTCGACGCGGCGCGCGCCCCGGGAGACCAGCACGATCAGGCCCCGGGCCATCGCCGCCTGCCAGAACAGCATCGTCACCTGCGGGCCGCGCAGGTTCCAGTCGTCGCTGGACGTCACCGCCGACCCCGCCCACATGCCGGCCGCGGCCGCGAGCGCGTAGGCGGCGCCGCCGAGCGGGCGGGTCCAGATCTGCGCCGCCCCGACGCACATGGACGTCACCGGGCGGGCCCAGTCGTCGAGGTCCAGGTGCCCGTTCGGCGGGTCGATCCACGGCAGCAGGACGGACACGCCGGCGAGCAGCAGAGCGTCCACGGCCGTCCGCGCCCTCGGCCACCGGCCGGTCAGCACGAACACGACCTGCCAGGCCAGCACGCCCGCAACCACCGCGTACGAGGCGGGGGTCGTCGCACCCAGCGGCAGCAGCACGGTGCACCCGGTGACGACGAGCACCCGGGAGATCACGGCGAGCCGGGTCGCGGCGGCCCGCACCGAGGTCTCCACCGGCCCGGTGACGCCACTGATCCGCACGACGCCCAGTCGATCAAATGATCACCGTCACGCGCAAATGAGGGTTGTTCGACCCTCACCGGAAGCCGGGCGCGCGGCGAGGATTGTCATGCGGGGTCAAGACCGGCGGCCCCGCGGTTCGCACACTGGGGGGATGAGCGGACACCAGCCGACCGGTGCGCGCATGCGGGCGGTCACCCTGCACCGGGGCGAGCTGTCGGTCGCGGAGCTGCCCACACCAGCACCCGGCACGGGGCAGGTGCTGCTGCGGGTGCTGCGCGCCGGCATCTGCGGCTCCGACCTGCATGCGCGCACCGACGCGGACGCGAGCGCCGACATCGCCGCCGAGGTGGGCTACGACCACCTGCTGCGGCCCGCGCACACCGTCGTGCTGGGCCACGAGTTCGCCGGAGAAATCGTCGCGTACGGGCCCGGGTGCCGCGCCCGATGGCCCGCGGGGACCCGGGTGGTGGGTCTGCCGCTGCTGCGTACCGGCGGCGATGTCCACATGATCGGGCTCTCCGTCGCGGCGCCGGGCGGCTACGCGCAGTACATGCTCGCCGCCGAGGACGCCCTCCTGCCGGTCCCGGAGCGCCTCGCGCCCGAGCTCGCCGCCCTCACCGAACCCCTCGCGGTCGCCCGCCACGCGGTCCGGATCGGCGGCCCCCGCCGCGGCGACGTCGCGGTCGTGATCGGCTGCGGCCCGATCGGGCTGGCGGTCATCCTCATGCTCAAAGCCGCGGGTGTACGGCGGATCGTGGCGAGCGACCCCTCCGGCGAACGCCGGCAACTCGCCGCCCGCTGCGGCGCGACAGTGGTCGTCGACCCCGCCACCGGGTCGCCGTGGCGGGCGCTCGGCACCAGCCGCCGCGTGGTGACCAGCGCGCCGGACTACTACGGCCTCGGGCTCGACGCGCTGCACACCCTGCGCCGCGTGCCGGGCCTGCCCTGGCCCCGCCTCCTGCGCGCCGCCGCCCGGTTCGGCCCGCGCGGCCCGGTCGTCTTCGAGTGCGTCGGCGTGCCCGGCATCATCGAGCACATCGTCACCAGCACGCCGTTCCTCTCCACCGTGGTCGTGGTCGGTGTGTGCATGCAACCCGACACGTTCCGGCCCACGATGGCGAGCAACAAGGAGCTGCAGCTGCGCTTCTCGTTCTGCTACGACCCCGCCGACTTCGCCGAGACCCTGCGGCTCATCGCCCGCGGCCGCGTCG
>CAKUMG010000936.1 GCA_934667465.1 uncultured Actinoplanes sp.
GCGATGCCGCGGCCCGCGCATCACGGGTGATCAGGCCGGCCGGCTCCGGCGGCGCGGCGTGGGCGGGCCGCCCGGCACCACGGTCCGAGGCGTACTCCTGGTAGTAGTAGGCGTCAGGCCCGTCCGGGGTCACCATGTTGAGCACGCAGCCGAGCAGCCGCGCGTCGACGGCGCGCAACGCCTTGGCCGCCTGGGTCACCTGGGCGCCGGTCGTCTTCCGGGCCCGGGCCAGCAGCAGCGCCCCGTCGGCGCGCGCCGCGACCACCGCGGCGTCGGTGACCGGCAGCAGCGGAGGGCAGTCGACGACCACCATGTCGAAGGAGCCGCGCAGCTCGTCCAGCAGCTCGGCCATGTGCCGGGAGCCGAGCAGCTCGCTCGGGTTCGGCGGCAGGGAGCCGCTCGGCAGCACCCAGAGGTGCTCGCCGTAACGCTGCATCACGTCGCCCGCGGCCGCCTGTCCGGCGAGCACGGTGGTGAGCCCGGCGGCACCCTCGAGGCCGAGATACTCCGCGATCCGCGGCCGGCGCAGGTCGGCGTCGACGATCAGCACCCGGCGTCCCGCCTCGGCGAAGAGCGTGGCCACCCCGCAGGCCGTGGACGACTTGCCCTCGCCCGGCACCGCGCTGGTCACGACGAGGGTCTTCACCGGGCGGTCCACGTCGACGTACTGCAGGTTCGTGCGCAGCTGACGCAAGGCCTCGGCCCGGGCGGAGTGCCGGTCGTCGGCGGGGCGCATCGGACCGTCCTTGGCGCGGCCGTCGTACGGGATCCCGGCCAGCACCGGTGCGGCGGCGAGCGTGTGCAGGTCGTCGGCGGTCTTCACCGTGGTGTCCAGGACCTCCCGCAGGACGGCGGCGGCGATCCCCGCCAGCAGCCCCGCCAGCGTCGCCAGCCCGAGGTTGCGCACGGGCCGCGGGCTCACCGGCTCCCCGAGCGTCTCCGGGCCCGCGACCACCTCCACCTTCACCGCGGAGTCCCGCTTGCCCGGCGGCGTCTCCAGCGACTCGATGAGGACCTTGAAGCGCGTCGCCAGCGCCGTGGCCACGGCCCGCGAGCGGTCCCGGTCGGTGTCGGTGACGGTGGCCTGCAACAGCACGGTCTCCGGGACGGCCTGGGCGGTGACCCGCTCCCGGACCTGGGCGGCGTCGAGCCCGACGCCCGGGACCGCCGCGACCAGCCCGGCCAGCCGGTCCCCGGTGAGCAGGCTCGAGTACGACTTGACCCGCTGCTCGGAGAAGAGGCCGCCCTGGTAGGCATCGGTGACCCCGGAGCTGGGTGTGGTGACGAAGAAGGTCACCGAGGTCGCGTACCGGGGGGTGGTCTGCATCGTGACGAGCAGTCCGAGGCCCAGCGCGGCGGCGACGGCGACCACCACCATCCACCACCGTTTGCGGGCGATGCGGATGTAGTCGCGTAACTCCACGCGGTCCTCCTCTATCCGTGGGTATCGCCAAGATATAAGCCCTAAAGTCTTGAAAGAGGGGAATAAGTATTTCGTCCCACCGACGGCCTCGAGTTCCCCGGCTGAGTCCAACGGCGTCCGTGGTCGGAGGGATGGGCTGGTGCGTGCCCGAGAGATCGTCATGCCCGAGGAGATGCGCCCCCGGCCGCTGCCGGCGCTGCTCGCCCACGCGGCCACCTGGGGCGGCGGGCTCGTCGCCGCCGGGCTCATCCGCCTGCTCGGGCGGCTGCGCACCGACCGGCGGCTGCGCCCCGACCCGCGTACGGCGGAGCCTGTTTTGCTCTTCGGTGGTGGTGACGCCGGCCGCTCCCTGCTCCGGTCCATGCTCAGCGACCGGCAGGGCTGCTATGTGCCGGTCGGGGTGATCGACGACGACCTGGAGCGGCGGTACCGGCGGCTGCACGGCGTTCCCGTGCTCGGCGGCCGCGACGCCATCCCGGCGGCGCTCACCGCCACCGGCGCCACCACCATCGTCTTCTCCGTGGCGAACGCCGACGCCGCGCTGGTCCGCGAGGTCCGGGCCATCACCGTCGCGGCCGGGGCCGCGTTCAAGGTCGTGCCGCCGGTCAGCGAACTGATCGGCACCCGGGTCAGCGTCTCCGACGTCCGCGAGGTGCGGATCACCGACCTGCTCGGCCGCCGCCAGGTCGACACCGACCTCGGCGCCATCGGCGGCTGCCTCACCGGCAAGCGGGTGCTCGTCACCGGCGCCGGCGGTTCGATCGGCTCCGAACTGTGCCGCCAGATCGCCCGTTTCGCCCCGGCGGAGCTGATGATGCTCGACCGCGACGAGTCGGCGCTGCACGCGGTCCAGCTCTCCCTGGACGGACGGGCCTCACTCGACGACCCCGCGGTGATCCTCGCCGACCTGCGCGACACGGCGACGATCCGGGCGATCTTCCACGCCCGCCGCCCGCAGGTGGTCTTCCATGCCGCCGCGCTCAAACACCTGCCGCTGCTCGAACGCTTCCCCGGCGAGGCGGTACAGACCAACATCCGGGGCACCCTGACCATGCTCGAAGCCGCCGCCGGCGTGGAACGCTTCGTCAACATCTCGACCGACACGGCCGCCAACCCCGGCAGCGTGCTCGGCTACTCCAAGCGCATCACCGAGCGGCTGACCGCCCACGCCGCCATGACCGGCCCCGGCTGCTTCCTCAGCGTACGGTTCGGCAACGTGCTGGGCAGCCGGGGCTCGGTGCTGACCGCGTTCCACGCCCAGATCGCCGCAGGCGGCCCGATGGTGGTCACCCACCCGGAGGTCACCCGCTACTTCATGACCATCCAGGAGGCCGTGCACCTGGTCATCCAGGCCGCCGCCATCGGCCGCGGCGGCGAGGCGCTGGTGCTGCAGATGGGCGAGCCGGTGAAGATCGCCGAGGTGGCCCGGCAGCTGGCCCAGCTCGCCGCCGGCCCGATCGCCATCGAATACTCCAGCCTGCGCCCGGGCGAGAAACTGCACGAAGACCTGTTCGGCGCGGGAGAGACCGACCACCGGCCGCTGCACCCGCTCATCTCGCACGTCGAGGTGCCGCCGCTCGACCCGGACCAGGTCCGCCACCTCACCAGCGAAGCCGCGCCCGAGACGGTGACCGCCGAACTGGCTCGTCTCTGCGCCGCGGCCCCGCCACCGGCCACCCGCCATCCGAACGCCGCGGCCCGCACCCGGATCGGCGCCAGGCTGATCCGTCCGTCCGGGCGCTCGGCCTCGGCGCCCCAGGGCCCGGA
>CAKUMG010000937.1 GCA_934667465.1 uncultured Actinoplanes sp.
CCCGAACCCTGACCGGGCCCACAGGAGGCCCGATCGCCGCCCCGGGCTCGCGACGCCCGGGGAGACCCGGCCCGGACCCGTGGCCTCGGACCGAGACGGCCCCGGCTCGCGAGGGCCAGGACCGCCCACGGCCCGAATCCAGGAGGATCCGGACCCGAGGGGCCCGGACCGCGAGGCCGGACCCGGCGCGGCGCTTCGCGGGCGCCGCACCCGGGAGCCGCGTAGCGACCGCGGCTCCCGCTCACCGAGCGCCCGGCCGGCCCGCGCGGGCGCTCCGGGAAGGGTCACCGGTCGCGAGCCGGCGATCTCCTGGAACAACCGTTCGAACCAATCGAACACTCGTTCTAACTACTGAAGAGACTAACACTCCCCTCCGACAAAAAAGCAACGCCGACGGGCAACACCCGCGGACGGCCGGCGAGGCAGAAAGATCACCTCGAGCCGGGCGGCGACGCGGCCTGTGGACAAGACGCAAGATCACCCGAGCCGGATGGCAGGATGGCAACGCACCCGGAGAAACGGGCGGCGCCACCCCCAGGCGGAAGAGGCACACAGCATGCGCACGATCGTCGTCACCGGCGCCAGCTCCGGCATCGGCCTCGAGGCCGCGAAGCAGCTCGCCGCGCTCGGCGACCAGATCGTCGTGGTCGGCCGCGACCCCCGCCGCCTCGGCGCCGCGATGGCGGAGATCCGCAAGGCCGCCACGGGCCCCGAGCCCGACGAGGTGCGCGCCGACTTCGCCGAGCTCGCGGAGGTCCGCCGGGTCGCGGATCACGTCCTGACCGCGTACGGGAAGATCGACGTCCTGGCGAACAACGCCGGCGGCATGTCGCCGCACTACGGCACGACGCCCGACGGCTTCGAGACGACCCTGCAGAGCAACCACCTCGGGCCGTTCCTGCTGGCGAGCCTGCTGCGCGAGCGGCTGAGCGGCGGCCGGATCGTCACCACCGCGTCCGAGGCGCACCGGCGCGGCCGGCTCGATCCCGCCGACCTCACCGGCGACGCGAAATCGTGGGGCTCGTGGTCGTCCTACAACACGGCCAAGCAGGCGAATGTGCTGTTCACGGTCGAGGCGGCGCGACGCTGGCCGGAGATCCTGCCGGTCTCGTTCCATCCGGGCGTGGTGCGGAGCAACTTCGGCGCGGGCGCGCTGACCCGGCTCTTCTGGAAGATGCCGTTCCTGGTCAGCCCGGCCTCGGCGGGTGCGGCGCTGGCCTGGCTGGTGACGGCGCCGGCGGAGGAGCTGACGCGCGGCGGCTACTACTGGGGGCGGCGCGAGGTGCCGGCGGCGAAGCGGGGCACCGACCCCGGGCTGGCCGCCCGCCTGTGGACGGCCAGCGAGGAGGCGGTCAATTCCTGACGGTACGCAGCCAGGGCACGAGAATCGGCAGCACCGCCCCCGAGCTCATGGCGGCGAGATGCCCCGCCCCGGGGATCAGCCGCACGTCCCAGCCCAGGGCCGTGAGCTCCTTCTCGTGCTCCCGCAGCGCGGGCCCGATCACCACGTCGACCCCGCCCCACCGCGGGCCGTAACTGACCGTGTCCTCCTCCCCGGCGAACGCCAGCCGCGGACACGTGATCCGCTCCAGCGCGGCCCGCTCGTCGTACCCGCGCAGCGACTCGTAGAGCGTCACGTACTGCCCGGTCAGCTCCGGTGGCTGCGTCATCTCGGCGTTGTCCCAGTCGCCCGGCTCGACCGGGGCGGCCGGCGTCGCGGGCGGATTGTCGCGGTACGCGATTGCTGCGGCATGCGCCGCGTGGGTGACGGCGAGCATCTCCCCGTACGGTCCTCCGAGCGGCGGGAAGCCACCCACCACCAGCCCCGACAACCGGTCGGTACGCGCCGCGAGCTGCAACCCCGCGAGCCCGAGCCACGAATATCCGTAGTACGCGAACCGCTCCGCCCCCGCCGCGTCCGCCACCGCGAGCAGGTCGGCGGCGACGGCGTCCGCGGTCAGCGTGCCCGCCCGGGGCTGCCGGGCGAGGTGTCCCTCGTAGTCGGCGGCGACCACCCGGAACCCCGCCTCCACCAGGGCCGCCGCCAGGACGTGCCCAGCGTCGGGATCGCCACCCCACGCGCGTACGGCCTCGGCAGCCGCACCCTCGGCGACCGCCGTGCCCACCGGCAGCAGCACGGCCGGCCCCGCACCCGCGACCGAGACCTCGAGCTGCGAACCGTCCCCCAGTGTGGCCTTCATGACACCGCTCCCCTCGCCGACAACCTCTTACACTGTAAGGACTATGGTGACGGAGAACAACCATGACGCCCGGATCCGCCGGTTGTGGCGGCACCGCGGCACACCCCTGCCCACCCCGCGACGCGGCCCGCGGCAGCAGCTGAGCCTCGACGAGATTCTGGTCACGGCCATCGCGATCGCCGACGAGCAGGGCCTCGAGGCAGTCTCGACGCGCGCGGTCGCGGCGGCCTTCGGCAAGACCCCGATGGCCCTCTATCCGTACGTGGGGACGAAGGCCGACCTCCTCGACCTCATGCAGGACCACGCCTGCGCCCCGCCGCCCCCCGCCGACGATCTGGAGTCGTGGGCGACGGCGCTGTTCGAGCTGTTCCTGGCCCACCCCTGGCTGGCCGGACGCTCCTGGACGCGCGCGAGCCCGGGCCCGAACGAGCGCGACTGGCTCGAGGCCCTGCTGCAGATCCTGCACACCCGCGGGGTCGCCCCGGAGAAGCAGGCGCCCATGGTCACGATGCTCTACGCAACGATCCAGACCTGCGCCCGTACGGCCGCCGACCACCGCCGCGTCGACGCGGACGGAGCCGCGGAATGGCTCGCCCAGGCCGAGGCCACCCAGCGACTGCTGCCCGGCCTCGCCGAACGCTACCCCCGCACCACGGCGCTGACCCCGGTCTCCCCCGACTGGCGCGAGAACCCCCGCCTCACCGTCACCCACGCGGTCCGCCTCATAGCCGGCGACTGAGCCGGCGACTGAGCCACCGACGGCCACGGAAGCACTCCTCGATTCAGGTCGCTCTTGGGAAGCCGACCTACACTTGCGCGACATGTCCTCCGTCCCGGCATCGACGCCCGCCGACCCGCCGACGATCGGGAGCGCCGCGGGCAGCAGCGCCGCGACCGGGAGCGCCGCCAACGGGAGCGCCGGGGGTGGGAGGCGGGCGACGGCGCTGCTGACCGTGCCGCCGTTCCTGCTGACGCTCGCGGTGATGC
>CAKUMG010000938.1 GCA_934667465.1 uncultured Actinoplanes sp.
GCACCCGGGGCCGACCAAGTAACACTCCTCCCGGACGGTGAGGAGACGGGAACGACTGGTCCAGTCGTTTTGAAGCGGAATTGCGAAGCTGCTGGTACATCGGTATACGCGATCGAAAGCCGAGGGGTCCTGCATGGCCCATACAAACTGGTCGCCAGGGCGGATGGAGAGATTCGGGCTACTAGGAAGATCCGGTTTCATTCATCTGTGCTCTCGTTCGACTACAAAGATTGGAAGGTTGCAGCGGACTGGATCGTGGAGAGTTCGGGACCTGCAACTGTCCGCGGTCAGGACACTCACGTCGAGACCGCCGACAGAACGGACCGCTTGGAGGAATGTCGTTGGGCACCTGATGTGCGGGAATCTCCGATGAACCAGCGACTTCCGGAAATCGGGCGGACCCAGCCTCATAGATGCGCAGGCTGGAGTGCCTTGCCCTGGGTGCCCACTGATGAAGAGCGGCTTCGCGTTGAGCAGTTCGTCGAGGCAGGTGCAGCGATGTGCGAGAGCCGGCAGGGCATCACTGAAAGCGATTTCCTAGACCTCATCCGTATCTGCTTCCCCATGCTCGGCTACGACGCGGTTTGGGACGTCGCTCGTTCATGGGTCGAAGCTGGAGCATACGAACGCGCCTCATTCTCCCGCTGGCGCGCCGCACGGTATTTTGCTCAGCGTCCGCACTTCACCCTTTGTCCAGCCGGGAACAAGGTACGGGGCACGTTGGTTGGGCTAGCAAGTCACTCCGTTCGCGACCGCATCGCTGACGAAATGGCACTAGCAGGGTGTTCACCTACTATTTCCAGCGTTTATTCCCGATGGTCGATACCGACCCTGTCATGGGTAGCCTCTAGCCGCGAAGCGTTCGATCTTGCTGCGCGCCGTTTGTCCCTGCCCCTGTCCCGCTGGGTTCGTCCCCTGGCTTCGTTCCTCGCGCCGATTGCCGTAGTCGCGTCCTCGCCAGACGAGGAAGGAAGCGAATATGTATTGCATGCCCGGTGGAAGTGGGACGAAGAAAGGTTTGTTCCCATCATCGCGCCCAGCCATGGGGCCGAGGTGGAGATCCTGGACCTTCGTCGATCCGACAGACCCACGAGGTACGAAGTGCACAGTGGGGGCGAGTGTCTCTGGGCAACTTCTTCGCGGACTTGGGCGTTGCTGTTCGGCTACTCACTCAACGGGCGAGCCGTGTTTTCGGCAACCGGCAGCAGGTGGTTGCTCCGCCATGGCCGAGCGCAGGTGTACCTCCCTTCCCCGCTCGGACGGTGGCTGGTAGCGCACGGCAATCCGACGCCCGGTCCGATCACCGGCCCCGACGGGAGACCCACGTACTCCTATACGTTCTCCAGCGAAGCGGACCGCTCCTCTGCACTCGCTCTGTTGTGGAACCATGTTCGGGCGTCTCGGCTTGGCGGGCGACTCTCGCACCTGATGACCATCGCCCGCCGCGAGACAAGCGCCCCCCGGACTACGAGTGCCTACCTCCCGCCCTCGCTCATTGATCGTCTGACTCCGCACTGCGCACCGGACGAAGTCGCCCAGCTGAGCAGCCTCCGGATTCCGCCCGCGCTCATCCCTCATTTCAGCAACCTGGTCCCGCAATAGCCGCAATGGACGACGCCGATTTTTCGGGCAGATACCTTGGACGACTCGTCGAGATCAAGCAGTCGGAGGAAGAGGTTCCGTACGGGTTGGTCGTGCCGCTCTATCAGTCCGCCCCGGAACGCGCGGTCTGGGCAGCCGCGGTTCCGAAGCCGAAGGACGCGCTCTCGGACTCCGGCCTCATATCGTGGTGGAGAATCCCGGAAGACACTTCGATCGACACGTACTGGAATTGCAGTGTACGTCCTTCCCCCGCCTATGCTCCTCCGGACAGACGTGAGCAGTACGAGGTCGTCGACGCTACGCCGGCAGTGGAGGCCGTGGATCTTTGGCGGAAAAAATGGTCCGAGGCGCGGATTAGAGAGTTGCTGACGGGGGAGGGAGTGTACTTGAAATCGGTCCCACTCGGCCGGCAGGTGATGGTCTGGTTCGCAAAAGACCAGTGGCTCGGCCCCGTGGACATCGAGCGGAGCGCGAAACCGGGCCTCTGGAAGATTGCCGAGGGTTCTGAGCTGACGCGCCTGGAGGTCTACAGGCCTCCGGAGCACATCAAGAAGCCGATTGATGTTGCCGGTCATCAACGGCACCTTGTTCAGCCCTCCGGCGATCTTGGTGAATTCGCGCGTCTCGCGGACTGGACGCCCGATCACCTCGTTGTTTCCAGCCTTCTCCGAAGGATCGGAGAGCTCGACAGAGATGCATTCGAGGCGATCGCGGTCACGGATCGCACCCTGAAGCAGCACCAAGAGACCCTCCGGGCCGCAGGGTTGATCGGGGTCGATCTCGAGCAGGAATTCGGCCCGGCGGAGCGAGCCGAGCAGCTTCACGATACGTTGGTCCGCAACGGGCGCCTGCTCAGGAAAGCAGCTTCGATCTTTCAGAACTTTCCCGAAGTGCGAGCCCAGATCGATGACCGCACCAAGTCCATCTATGAGGAGATCCGAAAGGAGCAAAGCCGCATCGTCGAAGCCGAACTCGCCCAGGAACAGGCGGCGCTGGACGAGTTGCGCCAAGAGCTCTCCCGGAGCTCCACCGAACTCGCATCGAAGCAGCGCGAGCTGGCCGAAACAACGGAGCAAATTTTCGGCGAGACAGCCAAGCTCGACGGCATACGTAGAGAGCTGGCCGGCAAAGAGGACGAACTCGAGGTGGCGACGGAAGCGTTCAGAGCGAGACTTCAGGAACGGCTCAGAAGCTTCGTCAAAAACCCGGAATCCTTGTTCGACGAGTACGCCACCATCCGCGCCATCATTGGAACTACGGATAGCGTTCGGAGCGATGGTGCGGATTCGGCGCCGCCCTCGCCCGTACCGATCCGTGTTGAGTCGTTCGACAGTGATGCCGAGGTCATTGCCGACCCAAAAGCTGCTGTGACTGCCCTCGGGCGTGCCATGCGGGCACGGGGATTCGCTCCGCAGCTCGGACAGCACCTCCTTTCCGCATTCGTGTCCGGGGCGACACCGATCGTCCATGGGCCAAGGGCGTTCGACGCTCTCTCCGCGTTTGCATCCGCAGCAACGGATCGGCGGATAACTTGGATTCCAGTGAGTGCGACAACGCTTGAGCCGAGAGATCTCCTGGGTGGGAT
>CAKUMG010000939.1 GCA_934667465.1 uncultured Actinoplanes sp.
GCAGAGACCTGCCGCAAACCCGGCGGCACCGCAGAGACCTGCCGCAAACCCGGCGGCACCGCAGAGACCTGCCGCAAGCCCAGCGGTGCCGCAGGGACCCGCCCAAGCCCGGTCACGCCGCACGGGGGCGGGGAGGAAGTCCGGGAGCGGGTTGGGAAGCGTGCCGAGGGGAAGTGCATGCGAGTGGGGCGTTGCGGGACGAATCGCGTTATTCGGCGCAACACACCGGTGCGCCTCCCACACCTCGCCCGCTGTCGTGGCACCGTTTGAATGACATTCGGGTAATTCCACCTTCCGACGAAGAGGAGACACCCGTGAAGGACCGTGAACTGCGCTGCGTCGTCTGTGACGCGGAGATGGTGTTCGAGGTGCCGCCCTGCGGTGACGGGCACGACGACTGCCCCGAGCTGGTGTGCACGAGGTGCGACGCCGCCGAGATCCTGGCGCCCCTGGAGATCCGGGTCCTGCTGAGCCCTGGCGGCAACCGGATCGCGCCCCTGCAGAGATCCGCCGCCTGAGCCTTCCCGGCCGTCAGCGGGCATCTCAGGGGGCACAACGGCGGGCCAGAAGGCGAAGCCAGGAAAGCGACGGGGCCGGAAGGCGACGGGCCGGAGGGCGACCGGGGCCGGAAGGCGACGGGCCGGAAGGCGACGGGTCTGAAGAAGCCGGACCCACCGGCCGGGGCGCAGGCGCTGCCCGGCGCGCCGCGGAACGCGTACGGGAGCAGGGTCTGAAGAAGCCGGACCCGCCGGAGAGAGCAAGCAAGCAGCACAGCGAAAGGCCCGCACCTCCACGAGGTGCGGGCCTTTCGGCGATCAGGCGGTGCCGGCGGTCAGTGCTCGACCGGGTGCCGGGTGCCGGAGTAGTACTCGAAGAGCAGGCCGCAAGCGGCGAAGACCACGAGGATCAGGCCGAGCACGAGCAGCCACCACATCCAGAAGACGAGGCCCATGGCGGCGACCGCGGCGGCCAGCGCCAGGCCGAACGGCCAGTAGCTGCCCGGGCTGAAGAAGCCGATCTCGCCGGCGCCCTCGGCGATCTCGCCGTCCTCGCGGTCCTCCGGGCGCAGGTCGATGCGGCGGGCGACGAACCAGAAGAAGCCGCCGCACATCGAGCAGAGCAGGCCGGAGAGGATCAGCGCGACCGTGCCGACCCACTCGACCTGGCCGACCTCGCCGTGGGTGTAGAAGCCGTAGACCGCTGCCGCTCCGAAGAGGAAGGCGGCGACGCCGGCGAAGATCTTGTATTCGGTCTTCAACTCGGTCCCCTACTTCCCGGCGGTCGTCGTGGCGCCGGCCTGGGCCTGGTTCCACGAGTCCGTGTTGCGGCGGGCGTCGTACGGCTGGGTGGTCGTGGCGCGCGGCTCCTCGCCGATGGCCACCATGGCGTCCTCGGTGCTGGCACCGCCCACCTTGGCCTCGAGGAACTGGTCGAACTGCTCCGGCGAGACCACGACGAGCTCGAACTGCATGAACGCGTGGTAGGTGCCGCACAGCTCGGCGCAGCGGCCGACGTAGCGGCCCTCCTTGTCGAGGGTGACCTCGAAGACGTTGCGCACGCTGCCCGGGAAGACGTCCCGCTTGAACAGCATCTCGGGGACCCAGAACGAGTGGATGACGTCCTTGCTGGTCTCCTCGAACCGGATCTTCTGACCGGTGGGGAGCACGAGCAGCGGGATCGTGTCCGTCGAGCCGAGCGTCGAGGCGACGGTGTTGGCCTCGGGGCCCATGCCGTCACGGTAGTTGAACTGCCAGTTCCACTTGAACGCGACGACCTCGACGGTGCGGTCGGGCTTGGCCGACAGCTTGTCCACATCGGTCTGCACGATCGCGGTGTAGTAGAACAGCACCGCCACGATCAGCACGGGCGTGACCGTGTAGAGGACCTCCATGGGCATGTTGAACCGGGTCTGCACCGGGAGCTTGTCGCCCCGCTTGCGGTACCGGATGATGCACCAGAAGATCAGACCCCACACGAAGATGCCGACGACCAGAGCGGCGATCACCGCGGCGATCCACAGGTCGTACATCTTGTGGGCCTGCAGCGTGATGCCGTGCCGCGGCCAGCCGAAGCCGCCCAGCTTGTCACCGATGTCGAGTACCGAACAGCCGGACAGCACGGCGAGCAGCATGGCACCACCGACACCGAGCCCGGCGAGCCGTACGACGCGTGGCCGTGCGACCGAACTCCTTGAGACCACCTGGTCCTGCCTCCCTAGAGCACCGCCCGGTGCAGCGAATCCGGACACCGACGGCAAGGTGTCACCGACGGTCGCACACTACTCGACCTGCTCGTGCCGCCTGCCTGCCGGGGGTCGGATCTTGTTCACCCGGCCGTGCAACACCCCATTGCCGTGACGATACCGTTCCGGGGTGGAATCCACCGCCGAACGAGCCGGTGCGCCGGCCTACCTCGACGCGGCGACCGCGGCCCCGCTGCACCCCGTCGCCCGGGAGGCGCTCCTGGCGTCCCTCGCGGACGGCTGGGCGGATCCGGACCGGCTGTACTCCGCGGGCCGGCGCGCACAGCAGCTGCGGGAGGCCGCGACTGCCACCGTCGCGGCGTGCCTCGCGGTCCGCCCCGACGAGGTGAGCTTCTGGCCGTCGGGCACGGCCGCGGTGCACGCCGGTGTCCTCGGCGGACTGGCGGGACGCGCGCGAGCTGGGCGGACGCTGGTTCACTCCGCCGTCGAGCATTCCGCGGTGCTGCACGCCGCGGCCCGGCACGGCGACGCCGCGGAGGTGCCCGTCGACCGGCTCGGCCGGGTGGACACCGGCGCGTGGGCGGAGGCCGTCCGGCGGCCGGGCGTGGCCCTGGCGGGCCTGATCAGTGCCAGTCACGAGGTGGGCACGGTGCAGCCGGTGGCCGCCGCGGCGGAGCTGTGCGCGGAGGCCGGGGTGCCGCTGCTGGTGGACGCCGCGCCGTCGGTGGGCCAGGTGCCGGTGCCGCCGGGCTGGTCGCTGCTGACCGCGAGCGCGCGCAAGTGGGGTGGCCCCTCGGGCGTCGGCGTCCTGGTCGTGCGCAAGGGGGTGCGGTGGGTGTCGCCGTACCCCGGTGACGATCTTCACAGCCCCCGGCAGCCGGGGCCGGCCGGCCTGCCCGCGATCGTCGCCGCGGCGGCGAGCCTGCGAGCCGTCCTCGCCGGGGCGCAGACCGAGGCCGTACGGCGCTCGGCGCTCATCG
>CAKUMG010000940.1 GCA_934667465.1 uncultured Actinoplanes sp.
ACGACGTCCTCGCGGTCAGTGCCCCCGGGGTGCCCCGCGACGCCGGCTCGGTGCAGCGCGGCACCACCAGCACGAACGGCGCCACGGTCGGCTACACCCCGCCGGCCGGGTTCTCGGGCGTGGTCACGTTCGGCTACACCGTGAGCGACGGCAAGGGCGGCACCAGCAGTGCCACCGTCACCGTCACGGTCGCCAACGGCGTGCCCGTCGCCGCGGCGGACACGACGAGCACCCCGTACCGTCAGGCAGTCGACATCGATGTGCTCGGCAACGACACCGACCCCAACGGCGACCCGCTGACCGTCACCGGCGCCGGCCCGGCCGCGCACGGCACCGTCACCCGCCAGCCGGACGGCACCCTGCGCTACCTGCCGGACGCGGGCTTCTCGGGCAGTGACACCTTCGGCTACACCGTGGGTGACGGCAAGGGCGGCTCGGCCACCGGCACGGTCACCGTCACGGTCGGCAACGCCGTCCCGGTCGCGGTCGCCGACGCCCGCACCATCGAGCCGGATCGCGCCGTGGAGATCCCGGTGCTGCTCAACGACACCGACGAGAACCCGGACGACGTGCTGGCGGTCGACGCGTTCGACGCGATCACCGTCCAGGGCGGCGCCGTGACGCGTACGGGGAACCGGCTCGTCTACACCCCGCCCGCCGGCTTCCAGGGCGTGGACACGTTCACCTACACCGCCGGGGACGGGCACGGCGGCTCCGCGGTCGCGACCGTCACGGTCAGCGTGGTGAACAGCCCGCCGGTCGCCCACGCGGACGCGGCGGTCACCCCGACGAACGCCGCCGTGGTCGTGCCGGTGCTCGGCAACGACACCGACGCGGGCGGCGACGCGCTCACGGTCACCGCGATCACGGCCGCCGGCAACGGCGTGGTCACCACCGACGGTGCCACGGTCACCTACACGCCGGCCGACGGGTACGCGGGCGGTGACGAGTTCACGTACACGGTCAGCGACGGCCGCGGCGGCACCGGCACCGCGACGGTCACCATCACCGTGCTCAACGCGCCCCCGGTGGCGGCCCCCGACGCCGTACGCGCCCAGCCCGGCGTCACCACGCGGGTCGACGTGCTCCGCAACGACACGGACGCCAACCGCGACGAACTCGTCGTGCTCGCCGTGACGACGCCCGCCCACGGCGCCGCCACGGTGACGCCCGACGGCTCCGCGGTCGGCTACGTCCCCGCGGCCGGGTTCGCCGGCACCGACACGTTCGGCTACACCGTCGGCGACGGTCGCGGCGGCACCGCCACCGCCGTCGTCACGGTGACCGTCAACGCCGCCCCCGTGGCCGGCAACGACGGCCCGGTCGCCGCCGGCCCCGGCGCGACCGTGGACATCCCCTTGCTCGCCAACGACACCGACGCCGAGGGCGACGCGCTGACCGTCACCGCCGGCACCGCCCCGGCGCACGGCACGATCACCGTCCTGCCGGACAACACGATCCGCTACACCCCGGCGCCCGGCTACGCGGGCCCGGACACCTTCACCTACACGGTCACCGACCCGGCCGGCGGCCGCGCGACCGGCACCGTCACGGTCCAGGTCGCCAACGCCGTCCCCGTCGCCGTGGACGACAAGGGGTTCAGCACCGCGCCCGGCCGCACGGTCGAGCTGCCCGTGCTGCTCAACGACACCGACGCCAACGTGGGCGCCGGCGGGCAGACGCTGACGGTCACCGCCGTCGGCAAGCCTTCCCACGGCACCGTCGTCGTCGACGCCGCGGGCATCGTCATCTACACGCCGGGCGACTGGAAGGGCACCGACTCGTTCACCTACACGGTCAGCGACGGGCACGGCGGCACGGCCACCGCCACGGTGTACGTGGTCGTGGACAACGCGGCCCCGCTGGCCGTCGCGGACACCCGCGAGACGGCGTCCGGGACCCCCGTGACCATCGACGTGCTCGGCAACGACACCGACCCGAACGGCAGCGCCGACAAGCTCACGGTCACCTCGGTGACCGGACCGGCCGCCGGGGGCACCGTCACCACCGACGGCACCACGGTGACGTACACCCCGCCGCCCGGCTTCCGCGGCCCGGTGACGTTCGGCTACACCATCACGGACTCCGAGGGCCTCGTGTCCACCGCCGTGGTGACCGTCGAGGTCGCCAACGCGCCGCCGGTTCCCGCCGACGACGCCGCCACCACCCCGTACCAGCGCGCCGTGACCATCGACGTGCTCGGCAACGACACCGACCCCAACGGCGACACCCTGACCGTCACGGCCCGCACGACGCCGGAGAGCGGCGGCACGGTCTCGTTGTCGGACGGCAAACTTGTCTATACCCCGGCGCCCGGCTTCTCCGGCGTGGCGACGTTCACCTACACGGTCGCCGACGGCTTCGGCGGCAGCGCCACCGCCACGGTCCGGGTCACCGTGGCCGCCGCCCCCGCCGTCCCGGACAAGGCCGTCAAGTCCGGCCCCGGCGACCCGGTCACCGTCACGGTCCCGGCCGTCGACCAGACCGGGCGCGACGTCGAGCTGATCAGCGTCACCCAGCCGAAGAACGGCACCGCCCGGATCAACCCCGACGGCACGGTCACCTACACGCCGAAGCCCGGCTTCTCGGGCAAGGACGCCTTCGAGTACGTGGTCCGCGACCAGGACGGCAACGTCGCCCGCGGCATCGTCGACGTGCGTGTCCCGGCCGCCCCCAAGGCCGACGACGACGCCGTCAAGACCCCCCGCGGCACCGGCCGCATCGTCGACGTCCTCAAGAAGGCCACCGACGCCGACGGCGACCCGCTGACCCTCAAGGCGCTGGGCACGCCGAAGCACGGCACGGTCACGCTCAACAAGGACGGCACGGTCACCTATATGCCGGCCGACGGCTACGTGGGCGCCGACTCCTTCACCTACACGGTCGCCGACGCCGACGGCAACACCTCCACCGGCACCATCACCGTCTCCGTGACCGACACGGACCCGGCCGCCGGCCCCGCCCCCGCCGACGCGCCCACCCTGCCCCGCACCGGCACCGACGTGGTGAGCCTCACCTGGTACGGGGTGGCGGGTCTGCTCCTCGGGGCGGCGCTGCTCTTCCTGGGGCGCCGCCGGGTGGCCGCCTTCGCCGGCCGCCACCGCCGCGCCTGACCGCGGCGCTCCACCGGGAGATCCGATCTCCCGGTGGAGCGGCGATCAGCGGCTCACCACGCGG
>CAKUMG010000941.1 GCA_934667465.1 uncultured Actinoplanes sp.
GCCCGGTGGTGCTCTGGGCCGGGACGACGACCGTCTGCTCGGGGTCGGTCCCGGCCGGGCGGCGCTCGGGTCCCGGCTGCTGCGGCGGCCGCCCCGGCGGGGTGAGCCGGCCGTTCTTCGAGTTGCCGGTCAGGGGCTGGTGCCGGGTCGGCGCCTCGTTCGGATGCGGGCGGTTCCGGGTCCGCTTCGGCCCGTCGCCGCGGATGGCGTGGGCGACGCCGGCGCGCAGCGCGTTCAGTCCATCCGGAAGCGCCGGATGGACCGCGAACGCACCGCGGCTGAACGGATCGCCGGCGTACACATGACTCACTGCGCCTCCTTGACCCGGCGGGCCGTCGATGAGGGGGAAGTTCGCAACCCGTCCACAACAAAACGGGGTGAAGCAGGCCCGGAGGGCGGGCCTCGCCTCACCCACGGATGTGGACTCCGTTACACAGACGCGAAGTATTGCGGCATCTGAGCATGGGAAGTCGCACAATGTGTGCGTTACGGGAAAAGTGTACGAAGCGGCACAGATGAGACACGGAACGTATCTGTCACTATGGCCGACTGTCTGCGACCGTCTGCGGACAGGCTGTGCGTCTCTGCGGGTCGCGGGGTCTCGTGACGGTGGGGCGGACCGGTCGCCGGATACGCCTGCGGCGGCGGGCGGTCGCTGCCGCCGTACCATTTGCTCGGTCGTCATGTTTTCTGTCGTCGAGCTCGTCGAGGGGTGGCGGAGTGACTCGCCTGACACTGATCAGCCGCACGGGATGCCATCTGTGCGAGGAGGCCGAGCAGGTGCTCGACCGGATCGCGCCGGGGGAGTGGACCCGGGTGGAGGTCGGCGACTCGATCGAGCTGGAGCGCGACTACGGCGACCGGGTGCCGGTGGTGCTGCTCGACGGCAAGGAGCACGGCTACTGGCGGATCGAGGAGGAGCGGCTGCTCGCGGATATTTCGCGCCCGCCGGGTGCCCCGCGGCTGTAGCGTCTCGGCCGTGGCTCGCACTCATCTTGTCTGGGACTGGAACGGCACTCTTCTCGACGACCTGACGCTGGTGGTCTCCTCGACCAACCAGACGTTCGCCTCGATCGGCGGGCGCAGCGTCGACTCCGACGAGCACCGCCGGCGCTTCCGGCGGCCCGTGGCGGAGTTCTACGCGGAGATCCTCGAGCGGGCGATCGACGAGGAGGAGTTCGAGGAGCTCGACCGGATCTTCCACGAGGCCTATCGCGTGGGGCTCACCACGATTCCGCTGGTGGCCGATGCCGAGGCCGCGATCAAGTCGTGGACCGGCACTCAGTCGCTGCTGTCCATGTGGTTCCACGACGAGCTCGTCCCGGCCGTCGAGTCGCGCGGGCTGGCTGGGGTCTTCGCCCGCATCGACGGGCGCCCGACCGAGGTCGACGGCGGGCTCAAGGCCGGGCATCTGGCGCGGCACCTGGCCGAGCTGGGCGTTGCGGGCGAGCAGGCCGTCCTGATCGGCGACTCGGTCGACGACGCGGACGCGGCGGCCTCCGTCGGCGCCGTCTGCGTGCTCTACACCGGTGGTTTCACCGACCCGACGCGGCTGCGCGAGACCGGTCTGCCCGTCGCCGACACGCTCGTCGAAGCGGTGGGTCTCGCGAAAGCACTGTGATGCTCGTCGTCAGTTCCGCGACGTTGGTGGCCGTGAGGGCCCGGAAGCGGTAATACTCGGACAGGAGTCCGCGTGCGAATAGCACGCAGACTCGATCTTTGTCCAGTTCCGCTATCAAGATCGCGATTTGTGCACGCCTTCACAAGCGCCTACTCTGTGACTCCGACGAGCCCAGTTACCACAGCCGGTCAATCCAGGCCACAGAGGGCTCACCGCAGGTTCGCCACCTTGTCGGCACGGAGTCTTATGAGTCAGCAGCGTCATGGAAACACGTCCGGCAATGCCGGCGGGGTGCCTGCTTTCCCGGACCTCCCCGAAGCGACTATCGCGCGTCTCCCGGAATACCTCCGGGCCCTGCACAACCTCTCCGAGGCGGGTGCGGACACGGTGTCGAGCGAGGGGCTGGCCGCGGCAGCGGGGGTCAACTCCGCCAAGCTGCGCAAGGACCTCTCCCACCTCGGGTCCTACGGCACCCGTGGCGTCGGTTACGACGTCACGCTGCTGATCGACCAGATCGAGTACATCCTGGGCCTCGACCAGCGGCGCAACGTCGCCCTGGTCGGCCTGGGCAATCTCGGTCACGCGATGGCCGGTTACGACGGGTTCGCCAGCCGCGGCTTCCGCATCGTCGCGCTCTTCGACGCCGATCTCGAGCAGGTCGGCAAGCCGATCAACGGGATGACCGTGCGGCACGTCACCGAGCTCGGCACCGCGGTCGTCGACGAGGGCATCGCCATCGGGGTGATCGCCACCCCGCCGAACGCCGCGCAGGGCGTCGCCGACGAGCTGGTGGCCGCGGGGGTCACCAGCATCCTCAACTTCGCCCCGTGCGTGCTCTCGGTCCCCGCCGGTGTCGACGTCCGCAAGGTGGACCTCGCCATCGAGCTCCAGATCCTCTCTTTCCACGAACACCGCAAAGCCTCGCTGACCGCTCTCCCCGGAGGCCGGTCGGAGGAGGACGGCAACAACCAGGAGGCGGTCGGGTCGTGAACCTGCTCAGCGTCGGCGCGTCGTACCGGACGGCCGGGGTCGGCACCCTCGAGCGACTGTCGATCCCCGGACCGGACATCCCGGCCGTGCTGCAGAAGCTCGTCGCCCAGCCCTACATCGGCGAGGCGGTGGTCCTCTCCACCTGCAACCGCGTCGAGATCTACGCGGCCGTCACCGGGTTCCACGGTGGCCTCGGAGACGTGTGCAACGTCCTTTCCGAGGTCTCCGGCATCGGAGCCAGCGAGCTGGCGAGCCATCTCTACGTGCATTACGACGAGGCGGCCGTGCGCCACTCGTTCAAGGTGTCCTCCGGGCTCGACTCGATGGTGATCGGCGAAGCCCAGATCCTCGGTCAGCTGCGTGACGCCTACCACGCGGCCACCGAGGCGGACTCCGCCGGCCGCCTGCTCCACGAGCTGATGCAGCAGGCGCTGCGGGTCGGCAAGCGGGCCCACGCCGAGACCGGCATCGACCGCGCCGGGCAGAGCGTGGTCACCGCCGCGCTCGACGTCGCGGCCGACACCTTCGGCGGCGACCTGACCGGCAAGGCCGGCCTGG
>CAKUMG010000942.1 GCA_934667465.1 uncultured Actinoplanes sp.
CCTCGAGCGCTACCTGGCCCGAGCGGCCGGTGCGCTGCAGCTCGCCGATGGCGGGGCCGGTGATCCCGTACGCCGACAGCAGCGCCGGGACCATGCGGCGCCCGTCGGGCTCGGCCAGGCGGTACCCGTACGTCTCGATGGAATGCCGCAGCGGCAGTGCGGTGAGCAGGCCCGCCCGCGTCGGGACCCGGAAGCCCGGCCCGACCGGCTCCGGGGCGAGGTCGGCGACGTCGTAGAAGCTCGTCGCGTGCCGCAGGCGCTCGAAGTAGTCGGTGCCGCCGGCGGGGAAGTGCACGTGCACCGGGTGCGGCACCTTGTCGAGCGAGATCCGCTGAATGATGCCGGGCAACCCGAGCGCGTGGTCGCCGTGGAAGTGGGTGATGCAGATCCGGGTGAGCGGCGTCACGGCGAGCCCGGCCATCAGCATCTGGCGCTGGGTGCCCTCGCCCGGGTCGAAGAGGATCACCTCGTCGTCCCAGCGCAGCTGGTAGCCGTTGTGGTTGCGGTACCGCGTCGGCACCTGACTGGCCGTGCCGAGAATGGTCAACTCGCGCATCGTGCACCCCGAGAAATAAAGCGACCCCCGGGGACTTCCGCACGCCTGTGAGGGCGGACGGTCCGGTCGGACAAGGCCGGATCCCCGGGGGTCGGGTGGCTGCCTGGTACTCGCCACGACCGCTGCCACACGGTCTCGACGTACTACTCGTTCTTTCGAAGCTGTCGAGGACAGCGGCTAGCGGACAGCCACCTCACGAGTCCCGTTGCTATACAACTTCGGACCACCTCCCTTCACGTGTACCGCCACGATAATCACGCCGGAGGGATCATGACAACGACTTTAAGGTCACTAGAGCCGCGGGAATACCCGCGGGGACATTTCGGTTCCCTCAACCGCGAGCGAGGCGGGGCCGACGATCAGCGGATCGGGCGTGCGGACCACCTCGGTGTCCTTGCCGTCGTAGTTGAAACGGCTGAGCACATAGCGCATGGCCTCGAGCCGGGCCCGCTTCTTGTCGTTGCTCTTGACCACGGTCCACGGCGCGTCGGCGGTGTCCGTGTAGAAGAACATCGCCTCCTTCGCCTCGGTGTACTCGCCCCACTTCTGCAGCGACTCGATGTCCATCTTCGAGAGCTTCCACTGGCGCACCGGGTCGACCTGGCGGATCGCGAACCGGGTGCGCTGCTCGCCCTGCGACACCGAGAACCAGAACTTGACCAGGTGCACGCCGGAGCGGACGAGCATCCGCTCGAGGTCGGGGGCCTGCCGCATGAACTCGAGATACTCGACCCGGGAACAGAAGCCCATGACCCGCTCGACGCCCGCCCGGTTGTACCAGGAGCGGTCGAAGAGCACGATCTCCCCGGCGGCCGGCAGGTGGTTGATGTAGCGCTGGAAGAACCACTGGGTGTTCTCGCGCTCGTTCGGCTTCTCCAGCGCCACCACGGACGCCCCGCGCGGGTTCAGGTGCTCCATGAACCGCTTGATCGTGCCGCCCTTGCCCGCGGCGTCGCGGCCCTCGAAGAGGATCACCAGCCGCTCGCCGGTGGACTTGCACCACTTCTGCAGCTTGAGCAGCTCGATCTGGAGCAGGCGCTTGTCGTGGTCGTACTCGGCGCGGTCCAGGCGTTCGTCGTACGGGTAGTCCTCGCGCCAGGTGTCGACCGGGGTCCCGTCCGCGTTGAGCAGGATCGGGTCGTCGTCGTCGCCGTCGGCCACCCGGTAGCCGGTGAGCTCGCTGACCGGACCCTCGTACGGGGGCGTGGTCAGCTTGTCGGCCACCGGTTGGTCGTCCGCCTCGGGTCGCGGCTCATCGTGCTGTTGGTCCTGCTGCTCGTCTTCGCGCTCCAGCTCCGCCTGCATGAGCAGACTTCATACCCACCGAGACCGTCACCACCACTTGCCGAGCGTGACTGAATGATGGACCCGAGGTGAAAAATCCCGCGTCAGCCCAGCCACGAGCGCAGATCACGCTTGCGGGAAGCAGCGACCGCGGCGGAAAGGCCCTCGAGGGTCACCTCACCGACCCGCTCTTGACGGGCATGGAGGATGCCGTACGGGAACGCGTCCGCAGCCGATCCGGCGGCGTCCCGCAGCACCTCGCGGGCGACGACCGAGTCCTGGTGCGCGCCGAGCACGTCCTGCAGCTCGGTCAGCCGCTTGATCAGCCGCTTGCCCGGCTTGCCGGCCGCGGGCGCGAAGACCTCGGCGGCGTAGCGGGCCTGCTTGTACTTCTTGCGGGCCTCGTGCAGCTCCGCGTCCACCCCGTCGGCGGTGGCCTCGTCGAGCAGCGAGTCGGCCCGGCGCAGCACCTTGCGGGCCCGCTTCACCGGGTCCGCCTCCTCCGGGTCGGGCTCGTCGACCAGGGTGTCCAACTCGTCGAGCAGACTCAGGTAGCGGTCCGACGCCAGCGCCTCGCCGAGCGTCGCCCGCCCGCGCTCCTCGTCGCCCGCGAGCCGCGCCCGGAGCTCCGTGGCGGCCGCCGGGAACTCGTCCGCGGCCTGGCCGAGCTTGGCGCCGAGCACCTGGGCGTCGCGCACCTCGCCGAGCGCGCCCGCCAGCCACTTGAGCTCGATCTTCAGCACCCCCGCCCGGTCGGGGTCGAACGAGCCCTTGAACGTCTTGAGCGTGCTGCGCAGCCGCCGGGTCGCCACCCGCATCTTGTGGACGGCCTCGGGGTCACCGGCCCGCACGGCGGGGTCGTGCTCGGCGATGGCGTCGCGCTGCTCCGCCGCGTACCGCAGGACCGGTCCCGGCTTCTTCGGGCCGCGCCGCTTGCGCAGCCGTCCGCCGAGCGCGCGCGCCAGCTTCGACGGCCCGGCGGCGGGCTTGGCACCGGCCGCCAGCAGCAGGCGCTCCACCTCGTCCAGCAGACGCTCGTCGCCGTCGACCAGCTCGACCTCGATCTCCTGCCAGCGCTTCTCGTGACCGCCGGTCTCGGCGCCGACCTCGTCCTGGGCGACCAGGGCCAGCGTCCGGCCCTCGGCGTCGCGCAGCGGCGTCTCCACGCGATGCGTCCGCAACCGGGCGACCGGCCCCAGCGGCCGCATCCGGACGATCGTGCGCACCTCGCCGGTCAGCTCGGCGGGAACCTCGTCGCCGTCGGTCAGCGGCGCCCGCAGCTCGGTGCGGCTCGACCCGGCACCCGGCGTCTTGAGATGCCAGCCGG
>CAKUMG010000943.1 GCA_934667465.1 uncultured Actinoplanes sp.
CGCTCCGGCTGTCGGCGCTGCTGACGGAGGCGTACGGGATCACCGTGCCGGTCGGTGAGATCCTCAGTCCGGTCAGTGACCTGCGTGCGCTCGCGGCCTTCATCGAGCGGGCGTTGGAATCCGGTTCCGACCGCTCTGCCGATCTCTTTGATCTTTCGCGGGCGGCCGATCTGCCGCGGGCGAGTAGTCCGCCGCGGACCGTGCTGCTGACCGGACTGAGGATCTCACCGACCGGCACGGTGATCCCGTACGCCTCCGTCAGCAGCGCCGACAGCCGGAGCGCCGAAACCGAGTCGCCGCCCAGGTCCGCGAACCGGGCGCCCGGGTCCAGCGCATCGTCCGGCGCGCTCATGACCGCCCGGGCGGCGGCGGTGACGGTCTCGAGGACCGGCCGGTCACGCCCGGAGAAGCGTAGGCCGGCCTCACGTCCGGGAAAGCGTAGGTCGGCCTCACGCTCGGCGAGCTCGGCGTACCGGCGTTCGAGCCGGGCGCCGTACCGCTCCAGGAACTTCGGTCGCAGCGGCTTGCGGACCCCCGAGAGCAGCCCGTTCTCCGGGCTGAACGGCTCGGTCTCGAGCAGGAAGTCCCGGGGGATCTCGTAGCCTTCGAGCCCCTCGGCCCGGCCGATCTGCCGCAACGAGTCGCGCACCAGCCCGGCGACGCGGGAGAGGTCGCCGCCGGACCGGTCCAGGGCCTCGGGGGTGGCGACGACGACGGCGAGCAGATACGGGCGCTCGCTGTTGCCGTACAGGTAGATCTGCCGGATGACCGGGCCGGTCGTGAAGATCGTCTCCAGCCGGGAGATCGCGACGAACTCGCCCTGGGACAGCTTGAGCAGATTCTTGCGCCGATCGAGATAGACCAGGCGGTCCGGCCCGGTCTCGGCCACGATGTCCCCCGTGCGGAAGTACCCGTCCGCGGTGAAGACCTCCGCGGTCGCGTCGGGCCGCTTGTAGTAGCCCGGGATCAGCGTCGCCGACCGGATCAGCAGCTCACCCCGCGGGTGCGGCAGGTCGGTGCCGAAGTAGCCCAGCTCGGGCACGTCCTCGAGCCGGTAGCCGGTCACGTGTTCCCGCATGATCCGGCCGTCGAAGAGGACCGCACCGGCCTCGGTCGAGGCGTAGCCGTCGGACAGCGGGACCCCGAGCACGGAGGAGATGAACTCGGACCGTTCCGCGGCCAGCGGCGCCGAGCCGCAGACGGCCCACCGCACGCGACCCCCGAAGTCCACGTCGCCGCCCGGGAGCTGGTAGCGCTGGTAGATCGCGTCGCAGATGCGGGGCACGAGCATGAGGATCGTCGGCCGGACCAGCGCGATGTCCTCGAACAGGGTCGAGAGGTCGCTGCGGCCCACGAAGTACGAGGTCCCGCCGCGGGCCAGGGTGCTGAAGAGCACGGCACGGCCGGCGAGGTGGCTCATCGGCAGGAAGGCGACGTCGATCAGGGGCAGCCCGGGACGTTCGGGGAAGAAGCCGCGCCACAGTTCGGCGATCAGCCGGGCCGGGTAGGACGCGCCCTTGGGCAGGCCGGTCGTCCCCGAGGTGTAGATCACCAGCGAGAGCCGGTCCTCGTCCGCGGGCCGGTCCGGCAGACGAGGATCGCCGGCCCGGTCCGGCGGTTCCGGCAGCGTGCCGCCGCGGGCCAGCACCTCGGGCAACGTCTCGACGGTCACGTCGAGGCCGAGGCCGGCCAGGCGTTCCCGTACGGCCGCAATCGCTTCTCGCTCGTCGTCCACGTCGGCCCGGTGATCGAAGACCAGCAGCCGCCGCACCGACGTCCCGGCCGCGAGGATCTCCGCCGCGGTGTCCAGGTGCGCCATGCCGACGGCCAGCGCCCGGGGCCTGGTCTCGTGGAGCAGGGGCAGCAGCTGTACGGCCGCCGCACCGCCCTGCAGCGGAACCCCGACCGCGTCGAGCCTGATCAGCGCCAGCTCCACGGTCGCGTAGTCGCCGCCGGTGAACCCCAGCGTCGCCACGAAGTCTCCGGCCCGGACCGGTTCGCGCTCGTCGTGGTGCCAGGCGGCGGCCAGCGCACCCGCCCGCCGCCACACCTCGCCGTACGTGACCGTCTCGAACCGTGGCAGCAGCCGCCGCGTGACCCGCCCGGTCTCGGGATCGGCGACCGCCTCGGTGGCTCGCACACCGAGAGCGGGCCGGTCCGCGTAACCCGTCATCACCGTGGCCACGATCTCCCGCAGCGGCATCCCGGGTCGCCGGATGGCCTCCGTGATGCCGTCGTCGGGCCGGGCCGCGTCGTAGTCCTGTTCCGAGTTTGAGATCACACTCTGTACTACGTGGACTACGGAAACGGCGTTCAAACACCGGGAGCCCCACGGGCTCCCGGTGCGATCAGAAGTCGTCGTCGAAGCTGACGCTTCCGGTGACGCCGACCTGGTAGGCCGAGACGCGGCGCTCGAAGAAGTTCGAGAGTTCCTGCACGTCCTGCAGCTCCATGAACGCGAACGGGTTCGCGGAGCCGTAGATCGGGGTCAGGCCGAGCACCGCGAGCCGCCGGTCGGCGACGTGCTGGAGGTACTCGCGCATGTCGGCGATGCTCATGCCGGAGACGCCGCCGCCGAGCAGGTCCTCGGCGAACTGCACCTCGCACTCCACGGCCTCGGAGATCATCTCCTTGACCTGCCGCTCCAGGTCGTCGTCGAACAGGTCCGGCTCCTCGGCTCGAACGGCGTCGACGACGTCGAACGCGAACGCCATGTGCATCGACTCGTCGCGGAACACCCAGTTCGTGCCGCTGGCCAGGCCCTGCAGGACGCCGCGGGAGCGCAGGAAGTACACGTACGCGAAAGCACCGTAGAAGAACAGGCCCTCGACGCACGCCGCGAACGCGATGAGGTTGAGCAGGAACGCCCGCCGGTCGGCCTTCGTGGTGAGCGCGCGCACCTCGAAGATCGAGTCGGTCCACTTGAAGCAGAACTCGGCCTTGCGCGCGATCGACGGGATGTTGTCGACAGCCGCGAACGCAGCCTGCCGCTCCTCGAGATCGGGGACGTACGTGTCCAGCAGGTTCAGGTAGAACTGGACGTGCACGGCCTCCTCGAACAGCTGCCGCGAGAGGTAGAGCCGGCCCTCGGGCGAGTTGATGTGCTGGTAGAGGCTGAGCACCAGGTTGTTGGCGACGATGGTGTCACCGGTGGCGAAGAAGGCGAC
>CAKUMG010000944.1 GCA_934667465.1 uncultured Actinoplanes sp.
GTCCGGTCCTGTCGCGGTCCAGGCCTCGTAGTCCGGGTCCGGCTCCACGGTCAGCATGTGCCCGTCGCCGAACACGAGGCGCAGCGCCCCGGACTTGAACGCCACCGCCGACGTGACCTCCGCACCGAAGAGCACGAGCCCCGCCGCGACGTCCTGCCGCCCGGGCTCCAGCGCGACCTTCTCCGGCCGGGCCGCAACCCGGGCCCATCCCAGCGTGGCCGCGCTGATGATCGTCACAGTTCCCCCGCCGCCGAGGATCAGTCCGAACGCGAAGTCGACCCGTACCTGGGTGACGCCGAGCCCCCGGAACGGCAGGATCCACCGGTCGTCATGCTCGCTCAGCGCGGCCCGCGGGACAGTCACCCCGCCAGTCTTCCCGTCGCCCGATCACCCGGGCACGTCATTCCCACACCACCGCAGCGGTCAGCCGAGGCATTGGCTCCTTTGCCGCCGGGGCAGTTGGTCAGTCGCGGTGGCCGTCGGTCAGGTGGTGGTGCTGCAGGCCGGGGCCGAAGCCGGCAACGTGACCCGCGGTTCCATGATGAGGTTGCGAGGGCGTGAACCGGCCCTCCGCGACGGCAGCGTCGTAGGCGCCCCCGTCGGGGTACTCGGCGAGAACGCCGGTCACCCGGTGTCCGGCAGCCCAGGCCAGCCCGGCTTCCGCGGTCTCGAACACGGCCGAGGCGTACCGGGCACGATCACCGTGGAAGACCCAGACGGTGCGACGGATCGGGCTCGGCTGATCGGCCCGGGGCCGGCGACGCAGCCCCTCCGGAGTGAACGAGAACGAGCTGGGGAAGTCCCCCGCGCGGTGCTGCACCGCCAGGACCGCGGGCTCCGGGTACACGCCGGGCACCTCCGCGCCGGCGCCAACGGCAAGCGAGTTCCAGGCATGAACAACGATCAGGTCGTCACCCGGATCCGCCGTGGCGTACGCGAGAGCTTTGGGATAGAAACCGCTCGTTCCACCGATCCACAGCGACGGCGAGTCGAACGTCGCGAGGACACTCGACAGCGTCCTGTCCTCAACGATCCACTCGCCGACCTGCGTAGCCATCCGCCGGTATTCGCGGTCCGACAGGACCCGGTCCAGGTCGAGCCAGCCGCATCGATGGGCGATGCCGGCATAGACCGACGCGACGGCATTGCGGAGCGCGCCGGCCGGCAGAATATTGCTGTACGCGCCACGCACGCCCGTGACGGAGAAGGCACGACGTTCGCGGAGCCCGTCGCACTCAGCGTGCCAGCGCACCAGACTTCCGTCGACCGCCGCCATCGCCTCCAGCACCAGCCGCTCCGCCATCTCGTCCCGGCCGTATATCCCGGGGCGACGGAGCACGTCGTTGACTCGTTCCCGATGATGCCGGCGAGCTTCCTCGAGCTCGGACGCTCTGCCCTTGTTCATCGCAGCTGATCATCGCATCCGCCGGGGCCCGCGGCCTTGGCGCCGCCGGGTGAGACGCCCCGACAGGATCCCCACGGCGAGTGCGCGCCCGATCGATCACCGTCCCACCCACGACGGCGTGGAAGAGGACTCGGACGCCCGGAACCTGGCGCACGGGGCGGTCGCCGGCGAAGCGGGAACCGCAGCGGCCGGCGAAGAGAACTCGCGAGCGGGCGGCAGCGGCCGAGCACATCACGGCGGGCGACGGTCCCGGGCCCGGAAAGCTCGGGGGCGCAGCACAGCACGCACGACGGGCCCGTTCGGCGCGGCGGGGCGAGCGCAGTGCGGCGGAAGGAGCACGACTCTGCGGGCCCGCCCGGCGGGCATGATCAGCACGACGGGCAGGCGCGCCGCAGCAGGAGCAGAACGGGCGCGCACGATGGGCGCAGCGAGCAGCGGTGCAGGCCGTGACGGGGGGCGTGTCAGGGTTCGACGGGGGTGGGGGCCGGGAGGACGATCGGTTCCTGGTCGGTGGCGGGGATGAGGGGGCGGCTGTCGGCGAACTGGGTTCGGTAGAGCTCCGCGTAGAGCCCGCCGGCCGTGACGAGGTCGGTGTGGGTTCCTCGTTCGACGATGCGGCCGTCGTCCATGACGAGGATGAGGTCGGCGTCGCGGACCGTGGAGAGGCGGTGGGCGATGACCAGGGCGGTGCGTCCCTGCAGGGCCGTGGTCAGGGCGCGCTGGACGGCGGCCTCGGACTCGCTGTCGAGGTGGGCGGTGGCCTCGTCGAGGATCACGATGGACGGGTGCTTGAGGAGCAGGCGCGCGATGGCGATGCGCTGCTTCTCGCCGCCGGAGAAGCGATAGCCTCGCTCGCCGACGACGGTCTCGAGGCCCTCGGGCAGGCCGCGGACGAGGTCTTCGACCTGGGCGCCGCGCAGGGCGGCCCACATGTCGTCCTCGGTGGCGCCGGGGCGGGCGTAGCGCAGGTTCTCGGCGATCGTCTCGTGGAACAGGTGCGAGTCCTGGGTGACGACGCCGATGGTGTCGCGCAGCGAGCCGAGGGTGGCGTCGCGCACGTCGACCCCGCCGACCAGCACGGCGCCCTCGGTGACGTCGTAGACGCGGGAGACCAGCATGGACGTGGTGGACTTGCCGGCGCCCGACGGGCCGACCAGGGCGACCATCCTGCCGGGCTCGACGGTGAAGTCGACGCCGCGCAGGACCGGGGCGTTCTCCTGGCGGTCGAGGGCCGTGACGTCCTCCAGGGTCGCCAGGGACACCTCGGCCGCGCTCGGGTAGCGGAACTGGACGTCGCGGAACTCGAGGCGGCCCGCGCCGGCCGGGATCGCGACGGCGCCGGGCTTCTCCTCGATGCCGGGGCGCAGGTCGAGCACCTCGAAGACCCGGTCGAAGCTGACCAGGGCGCTCATCACGTCGACACGCACGTTGCTGAGCGCGGTCAGCGGGCCGTAGAGGCGGGTCAGCAGCAGCGCGAGCGTGACGACGGTGCCGGCGGTGACGCTGCCGGTGACGGCGAGCCAGCCGCCGAGCCCGTAGGTCAGGGCCTGGGCGAGCGAGGCGACCAGCAGCATCGCGACGAAGAACGTGCGGGAGAACATGGCCTGCTGGACGCCGATGTCGCGGACCCGGCGGGCGCGCTCGCCGAAGCGGTCGGCCTCGACGTCGGGGCGCCCGAACAGCTTGACCAGCAGCGCGCCGGAGACGTTGAAGCGCTCGGTCATCGTGGCGTTCATCTTGGCGTCGAGGTTGTAC
>CAKUMG010000945.1 GCA_934667465.1 uncultured Actinoplanes sp.
GCGGGGTGCCCAGGTTGATCAGCAGGCCCATGCCCGGCTTGTTGTAGTCGGCGAACTTGGCCTGCTTGTAGCCCTGCGTCCGCAGGACGGTGTCCTTGTCGTCGTCGACGACGTAGGCGGCTTCGTCGGCGTCGCTGCGGTCGCCCTGCGGCGGGTCGACGAGCCGGACCATGTCGGGGGTCAGCTTCAGCTTGGTCGGCGGCGCGTCGGGAGTGGCCGCGCTGCCGTCGGCCTCACCGCCGGTGTTGTCGCCGGTCTGCTGCTGCGAGGAGCCCGCCTGGGTCGTCTGGCCGGGCTGGTCGTTGCCGCCGCTGGAGTCGCTGATCGCCTGGATGCCGAAGACCAGGCCGATGACGGCGATCACCGCGAGCGCGGCGACACCGAGGAAGATCTTGCGGGTGCTGCGGACCGGCTCGGACGTGGTGCCCTGGGCGAACCGCAGCGGGCCGACGTCCTCGAACTCCTCCTCGGACTCGGTGAGCCGGGCCAGCTCGGCGGCGAGCGCCTCGGCCTCGGGCACCGCGACCCGCTTGTCCAGCAGGTCCATGGTGAGATCGTCGAGATAGGCCGGGATGCCGGCGCGGGCCTGGCGCGGCGTGGTCAGCTCGCCGTCGCCGTCGCGCAGGGCGTCGGGCAGCGTCGATCGGCCGAGCTCCGCGTGCGGCCAGTGGCCGGTCAGCGAGAAGTAGAGGAGACCGCCGATCGCGCGCACGTCCGACTCGTTGCTGTCGGCCGAGTCGGCGCGGGCGTCGGCCAGCACGACCCGGCCGTCGTCGCCGATCAGCGTCGTGCCCGGGTGCACGTTGCCGTGGACCATGCCGGTGGCGTGCACGGCGGCCAGCGCGTCGGCGACCGCGTGGGCGATCGTGACCGCGCGGCCCGGGTCGAGCGTGCCGTCGCGCGAGACCAGCTCGCGCAGCGCCTCGCCGTCGACCCACTCGCGCACGACATAGGCTCGCTGGCCCTCGTCGATCGCGTCGTAGACGCCGACCAGGCTGGGGTGGATCACGCGGCTCGCATCGACCGCGGCCTGCAGCATCTCGGTCGCGGACTCGCCGCCCGGATGCCGCAGCACGACCGCCACGGGCCGCCGCAGGATCACATCGATGCCCCGCCACACCTGCCTGCCGGCACTGTCATTGTTGACATGCGCCTCGAGCTGGTACCGCTCGGCCAGGATCTCACCGACGGTGGGTGCACCGAAGGTCATGACCGGCCCGGCCTCGCCGGCCGCGGTCCCGTGGCCTTCGCCGACCTGGGTCACCAGTCCTCCTCGGTGAGTCGCACATGTCGCACCAGACCTTACCCGTCCGGGCCGCAAACCCCACAGGTCATCCGTGGGCGCGGCACCCGTCCGAGCGGCCCGCCTGGGCCGTTTCGGCCGCTCGGTGCGGCGGAATCAACTGTTCAGACGGTGTTGCCCAGGTCGTGCCGCGCGGGCTCAGCGCCCGAGTTTGCGACGCACCATGCCGACGACCTGACTGACCTCCTGAACCCTCAGCAGCGTAGCCGACACGAGGTAGGCCAGAACGATCACGGCACCTCCGGCGGCGACCTGAACGGCGGCCTCGAGCCGGCCGGGCGTGTCGCCGCCCGGGAGGGCCTGCATGATCAACAGACCGGCCGCCGTGGCGATCCCGGTGGCCACCAGGACCTTGAGCAGCGCCTTGCCGACCGCCGCGAGGTTGAGCCGGCCGATCTGCCGGCGCAGCACGACGAGCGAGATCACCGCGGCGAGCAGATAGGACACGCCGTTGACAGCCGTCATGCCCGCGGCCGCCAGCGATTCGGACACCACCTCGACGAGCACGAGGTAGCCGACGATCCGGAGCACCACCACCGGCAGGTTGATCAGAGCGACCGTCTTCGTGCCCTGCAGGGCGTAGAAGGCCGAGGTGCACAGATAACTGATCGACAGCGGGATGACCGCGAAGGCGGCCGCGACCAGCACGTCACCGGTGGCGTAAGCAGCCTCGTAGGTGTATTTGCCGCCCTGGAACAGCGAGACCGCGATGGGGCGGCCCAGCACGCCGTAGACGACCGAGATCGGGGCGAGCGCGGTCGTGACCAGCCGGATGCCGCTGCTGAGATCCTCGCTGACATCGGCGAACCGGCCCTCGGCGGCGGCGGCGCTCATCCGCGGCAGCAGGGCGGTCATGACGGAGACGCCGATGATGCCGTGCGCCATCATGGTCAACAGGAAGACGTTGTTGAAGGCCAGGACGCTGGCCGTGCTGCCGTCGGAGACCCCGCTCAGCAGCCGGACCACCAGGAAGATGGCCAGCTGGTTGGCCACGACGTAGCAGAACGTCCAGCCGGCGAGCCGGCCGATCTCGCCGAGCCCGAGGTCCCTCGGCGCCCAGCTCCACTTCCACCGGAAGCCGACCTGGCGCAGGGCGGGCAGCAGGGCGACCGTCTGCGCCACGATGCCGAGCAGGGTGGCGCCGCCGATCAGGACGATCTCACCGGTGCTCATGTCCTCGAGACGCGGTCCGGCGGTGCCGAAGACCCAGATGAAGACGCCGCAGGCCGCGATGATGACGAGGCTGTTGAGGATCGGCGCGAACATCGGCGCGGCGAAGTGGCCGCGCACGTTGAGCACCGACGCGATGATCGCGGACAGGCCGGTGAAGAAGATGACCGGCAGGATGAGGTACGCGAACGAGGTGACCAAGCCGCGGTAGGCGTCGCTGGTGTCACCGCTCGACTGGATCAGCGTGATCACCGGGGCGGCGACGGTGACCAGCAGCGTCGCGATGCCGAGCGTCGCCACCGAGAAGGTCAGCAACTGCTGGGTGAACAGCTGGCCGCCGTCTGCGTCCTCCTTGCGCCGCCGCACCAGCAGCGGGATCAGGACGCTGGAGAGGATGCCGCCCAGCAGCAGCTCGTAGATCTGGCCGGGCAGGAACTGGGCGCTCGTGTAGGCGTCACCGACGGCGGCGCCCAGGGTCATGCCGATCAGCATGTTCCGGACGAACCCGATGATCCGGCTGACGAAGCTGCCGACCGCCATGATCACGCTGTTGCCGGTGGTCGAGCGCTCCTCGGCGGGCGCGTCGGCTACGGCTGCCGGGCTGTCCGCCGGCTCGCCGAGCTCTGCCGGGGCGGCACCGCCGTAGACGGCACCGGTGGGGCGCGAGGCCGTGGTGCTGCCGTAGAC
>CAKUMG010000946.1 GCA_934667465.1 uncultured Actinoplanes sp.
GGCAGCTGCTGTCCGACCTCAGCTTCGCCGACCTGCTGCTCTGGGTCCCGGTGCGCGGCGAGCCGGGGCGCCCCCGCAAGTTCCTCTGCGTCGCCCAGGTGCGCCCCACCACCGCGCCGACCGCGTACCAGGACGACCAGGTCGGCAAGATCGTCGGCGGTCCCGAGGTGGCGCACCTGGACATCGCGTTCACCCAGGGCCGGATCTGGCGGGAGGGCGACCCGGTCTGGTACGGCGACACCCCCGCCCGCCACGAGGCGATCCCGGTACGGCTGCGCGGCAGCGACGAGAATGTCGAGATCATCGGCGTCATCGGCCGCGACACCAACCTCTCCACCGCGCGCACGCCCAGCCAGCTGGAGCTGAACTACCTCACCACCGCCGACGACCTCGCCCAGATGGTCTCCGACGGCACGTTCCCGCCGCCGCCGCACCCGGGCGAGACCACGTCGGCACCGCGGGTCGGCGACGGCCTCGTCCGGCTGGACGCCTCGGGCAAGGTCACCTACGCCAGCCCGAACGCCCAGTCCGCGTACCGCCGGCTGGGTTTCAACGCCCATCTCGTGGGCGAGGAGCTGTCGGTGCTCTCCAGCCGCCTGGCCGCCGACCCGCTGGAGGGCACGGATGCCAGCGAACGCATCCTGACCTCGCTGCGCGGCGAGGCACCGGCCCGCAAGGAGATCGAGGCCCGCGGTGCGACGGTGCTGATGCGTGCGCTGCCGCTGATGCCCGCCGGCGTCCCGATCGGCGCGCTGGTGCTGGTCCGCGACGTGACCGAGGTGCGCAGCCGCGACCGCGCGCTGATGACCAAGGACGCCACCATCCGGGAGATCCACCACCGGGTGAAGAACAACCTGCAGACGGTCGCGGCGCTGCTGCGGCTGCAGGCCCGGCGGGTCGGCATCCCCGAGGCCCGGACGGCACTGCAGGAGTCCGTACGCCGCGTCGCGTCCATCGCGCTGGTCCACGAGACCCTGTCGATGTCCGCCGACGTCGACGAGTCGGTCGAGTTCGACGGCATCGTCGACCGGGTCGCCACCGCCGCCATGGAGGTCGCCGCGACCGAGATCTCGGTCAAGATGCGCCGCGAGGGCTCCTTCGGCGTGCTGCCCGCGGAGATCGCGACGTCGCTGGTGATGATCCTCAACGAGCTGCTCATCAACGCCGTCGAGCACGGCTTCCCCGAGCCGGAGACCGACGAGGAGCCGGCCGGGGCGACCGGTTCGCTGGTGCCGCCCACGCCGCCGGAACCGGTGGGCGAGGTCGTCGTCTCCGCGCACCGGTTCCGCAAGCAGCTGCACGTCACGGTCGCCGACAACGGCCGCGGGCTGCCGCCGGAGTTCCACGCGGAGTCCGCGGGCCGGCTCGGGCTGCAGATCGTGCGCGCCCTGGCCACCGGCGAGCTGCGCGGCAGCATCGAGCTGCGCAACCGGGCCGGTGGCGGCACCGAGGCCGTGCTGGTGGTCCCGCTGGGCAAGCGCTGAGTCAGCCCTTGAGCGGGGTCAGCTCGACGCGCTTGATGAGCTGCTCGACCGCCTCGCCACGGCCGGTGCCCAGGCCGTGGCGGGTCACGTTGAGCGCGCCCGCGGCGGCACCCGTACGCAGCGCCTCCTCCATGTCCCCGCCGCGGGACAGCACGGCGGCCACCCCGGCGGTCATCGAGTCGCCGGCGCCACGGTGATCCACGACCTGCAGGCTCGGCACCTTCACCTCGATGGGCTTGTCGTCGACGAGTGCGATGGCCGGCTGGTCGGCGCGGCTGATCAGCACCTGCTCGGCGCCCTCGGAACGCAGCTTGCGCGCCGCCGCCACCAGGGCCTCGACGCTGTCCTCCTCAGCGCGCCCGTCGTCGAGCAGCTCCTCGTGGCTGACCTTGACGAAGGCGAGCCCGCCGGCGAGGACGGCGTTCAGGTGCTCGCCGGAGAGGTCGGCCACCACACGGCTGCCGTGCGTGCCGAGGTCGCAGGCCAGCCGGCGGTAGACGTCCGGGTCCACCACCTCGGGGCCGGCCGCGCCGCTGAGCAGGCTCACCGGCGCCTGCAGGCCCTCGGCCAGCGTCATCGTGTAGAGCTCGTCGAGATCGTGGCGGACCAGGGGCGCGCCCGGGTGCTCGGCGATCGCCGAGCGGCTGCCGTCGCGCCGGTCGTGCACGTACCAGCCGCTGCCGGTCTCGCGCGCCACCGCCCGCACGTGCAGATCCTCCTGCTCGAGCAGGCGCTTGATGATCTCGCCGGTCTCCCCGCCGGCGGTGACGCAGAGCGTGACCGGCACGCCGAGGGCCACGATCATCCTGGCCTGCCAGATGCCCTGGCTGCCGGGGTGGACGTGCAGTTCGACGTCGTCCGCCTGCTGTTCGATCGTCACGGTGAGCTGGGGTGCGGGGGCGAAGACCATGACCGTCATGCCGTTCGGGCTACCCGGCCGGCAATCCGGGCAACCTGTGTGTCTCCTGAGTCAGCCGGGGGAATGACGCTGCATCGGACCGGGGTTCCGCTCGGCCGCGGTGGAGAGGGTGCCGGTGGAGAAGTTCCTGGTGGTGCACGACTACGGGATGGGCGGCCTGTGGTGGTGGGTGTGGGCGCGCTCCGCCGAGGAGATCGTCGAGTCGCTGGCCGAGGTCGAGGTGGTCGACCCGGCGAGCGCGGGCGAGCTCGGCGACCTGGCGGAGGTGCGCCTCGGGGCACTGCCTGCGGACAGCCCGCTCGCCGAGCTGCGTGATCAGCGGTCGGCCCAGCGCGGGCAGCCCGGCTACGGCGCGCTCGCCGGCCGGGAGCGCGTGTGGCTGCGCGACGACGACGCCGAGTTCGAGGGCACGGTCTTCCTGACCGAGGTCGGCCCGGACGGGCGGCAGCTGCGCCTGGTCGAGCAGCCGCCGGACGGGGCCGCCGTGCGTACGGACGACTTCGTCCTCAACCCGCCGATCGATCTGCGCGATCCGCGGCTCGCCGAGATGGCGATCACGGCCGAGGAGTTCGAGCACGCCTGGCAGGCCGCGGGCGAGGCTCTGTAGGGGGTATCTGGTGGATCAGGACGGCCGCCGCCGGGCCCAGCTTCCGCCTCGCGGCGCGGGGCGGACGGCCGGATACAACCCCGGTATCCGGCCGTCCGCCCCACTTGCGAGACGAAACCTGGACCTCGCCGGCGACCCGTCCTGATC
>CAKUMG010000947.1 GCA_934667465.1 uncultured Actinoplanes sp.
GGCCGGCCTCGCTGAGGGCGACCCCGATGCTGGCGCCGACCCGGACGGTCGCGGCCGTCAGCCGCATGGGCTCCACCAGCCGCTCGCACAGCGCCTCGGCGAGCTGGGTGGCCTCCGCGGCGTCGGCGAGCCCGGTCAGCAGGAGCACGAACTCGTCGCCACCGAGCCGGCCCGCGACCCCGCCCTGCCCGCCGGCCTCGGCGATGCGCCCGGCCACCTGCACCAGCAGCTCGTCGCCCGCGGCATGCCCGTACACGTCGTTGACCTGCTTGAAGTCGTCCAGATCGATGTTGAGCAGGGCCACGGTGCCGGCCGGGTGGCCGTCGACCGCGGCGATCAGCTCCCGGAAGAACTTGGCGCGGGTCGGCAGGTGGGTCAGGTTGTCGTGGTTGGCCTGCCGGTCCAGCTCGGCGTGCGACCGCAGCTTGGCCTCGCCCAGCCGGACCTGGCCGGCCAGCGTCCGGAAGCCGTCGAGCACCGGGCCGGGGAGGGGCCGGGCGCTGCCGAGCAGCCGGTAGCGCTCGTCGGCCCGCATCTCGTCCACCCGCCAGTGCCGGTACCGCGGCGCGATCCCCGCGAGCACACCGCCGGGCCCGGTGAGCACGGCCTCGGGCAGCACGCGTCCGGTCATCGTCCCCGGCAGGCCGACGGCCTCGCGGATTTCCAGGCCTGCCTCGGAACGAACCAGGATCAGGAAACAGGTCCCGGGCGACAGCTCGACCAGCTGCCGGGCCGCCATGGTCGCGATCCGGAAGACGGCGGGCACCTCGGTGGCACCCAGCAGATCATTACCGGTACGGGCGAGCACCGCGTCCCGGGCGGCGGCCAGCTGCTGGGTCACCAGCGCGGTGTAGATCGCCCGGGTCAGCCCGGCCACCAGCAGGATCTGCGGCACCATCTGCGCGGACCGGCCCAGGTCGACCATGGCGCCGACCGGGGTGGGTGCGGCGATGAGCGCGGCGGGCAGGGAGAGCACGCCGGCGAGCGACCGGACGATCCAGGAGCCCAGCGACCCGTAGAGCGCCTGCATGACGAGCAGGACGATGGTGAGCCCGATGGTGGCGACCGGGTCCTTGAGCGCCGAACCGACCACCGCCACCAGCAGCGGCGGCACGACCGGGTCGAGGATCCAGGTCCGCCCGCGCAGATACGTGGCGACGAAGACGGCGGAGATGCCGAGCAGCGAGAGGTACGCGGCGGTGCTCCAGCGGACGGCGTCGTCGATCTCCCCGGCGAGGCCCGCGAGGCTCAGGCAGGCGAGCGCGACGGCACCCAGCCGCACCCGGCCGAGCGTGCTCTCGGGGATCAGATCAGCCGGTCGCCGCACCCTGTTCTGTTCGGTCGGTACTCCGGACACCTGAGCCCCGGGGTGCGCGATCCGGCTCCGGCGCGTTCGTTTCACGGATCACGACGGGAGTGAATGCCACGGAAGGTGATCCTTGCGTGTCGGAAGGTTGACGGCTGGCGGTTCTTGGCCGGATCCGCCGTCAGGATGGGCGCCATGGAGCCCGCACAGCTGGAACGAGCCCCGTTCTCGGACATCGACGACATGCCGGCGGACATCTTCGACATCGTCGTGACCATGCTCGACGCGATGTCCCGGCACCCGGAGATCCGCCGGGTGCGGCACGCCGCCTGGGAGGAGCTGCGCCCCGCGCGGGGCCAGAAGCTGCTCGACGCCGGCTGCGGCGCGGGCGACGTCGCCCGAGCGCTGGCCGCGGCGGTCGGGCCGAGCGGCGCGATCGTCGCCCTGGACCGCTCCGCGGCCACGCTGACCGCCGCACGCGAGCGGGACGGCTCGGCGGGCATCGTCCGCTACGAGACCGGCGACGTGGGCAACCTCGGCTTCGACGACGACAGCTTCGACGGCGTGTGGTGCGAGCGGGTGCTGCAGCACGTGGCCGACGCCGACCGCTCGATCGCCGAGTTCGCGCGGGTGACCCGCCCGGGCGGCCGGGTCTGCCTGCTCGACACCGACTGGAGCTCGCTGGCCTTCGACGGGGTCGACGGCGTGCTGGCGGGCGCGGTGCTGCGGCACGCGCGCGGCCTGCTGCCCGAGCGGCTCGACCTGGGGCGCACGCTGCGGCGCCGGCTCATCGACCACGGCCTGCGCCAGGTGACGGCGACGCCGGTGACGTGCTTCTTCCCCGACCCGTCGTCGGCGGCGGTGGTGCTGCCGATGATCAACCCGGACGTGCCGCGTGGCACCTGGCCGATGCCGCAGGGCGTGCGCGAGGACTGGTTCGCGCAGATAGACGCGGCGGGGGAGCGCGGAGACTTCCTCGCGGTGCTGACGATCTGGGTGGCCTGCGGGACGGTGTGACTGCTCGAGAGAGGGGTACGGCGATCCCGGAACAGCCCGAAGTCTGCGACTGCCGACTTTCGGCCGCAGCGCGGCGGGTGCGGGGATCGGTAGCGTCGGGGGCATGAGACGGTCGTGGCCCACGGAGATCGGGCTGCTGTGCGTGGCCCTGGTCATCGGCGGTGGCTTCGTCGCGCTGGCGCATCTCGAGGGCGAGGGGGTGCCGCTGCCGGCGGAGCTGGCCGCCGCGGTGCTGTGCTGCGCAGCTCCGGTTCCGGCGCAGCCGTCCGGTGGCGCTGACCCTGGCGCTGCTGGTGGCCGGCATCCCGTTCGCGGTGACCGTCGGGTTCGTGCCGGTCGCGATGTTCGCCGTGGGCCTCTATCGCCGGCCGCGCGTGTCGTTCGCCGTGCTCGGCCTCTACGCGGTGTTGTGTGCCGTGCTCTTCCGGATCTCGATGGGGGCCACCCGGGAGTATGTCGAGGCCCTCATCTTCATGGTCCTGACGCACTTCATCCTGGTCGTGGTCGCGCTGCTGCTCCGCTCGCACCGGCTGCTGGTGCTCTCGTGGGCCGACCGGGCCCGGCAGGCCGAGGAGGGGCAGCGCCTCCGGGTCGACCAGGCGCGCCTCGCGGAGCGCGAGCGGATCGCCCGGGAGATGCACGACACGCTCGCCCACCGGATCTCGCTGCTGGCCGTTCACGCCGGCGCGCTGGAGGTGCGCCGCGAGGCCCCGGAGCAGGAGCGCCAGGCCGCCGGGGTGGTGCGCCAGGGCGCCTACGACGCGCTGGAGGATCTGCGCACGGTGATCAAGATGCTCCGGGATCCCGCCGAGGACCACCCGCAGCCCGCCCT
>CAKUMG010000948.1 GCA_934667465.1 uncultured Actinoplanes sp.
GGATCCGCCCGGAAGTCATAGGCTTCGATGCATGCGACTCGTGATCAGGCTCATCGTGGCGCTGCTCCTGGTGGTGGCGGGCTTCACCGGCCCGGCCGCCGCGGCCTCCGGGCACCACTCGAGGTTCAGCGCACTGGTCTTCTCCAAGACCGCGGCGTTCCGGCACGACTCGATCCCGGCCGGCGTGGCCGCGATCCGGCAGCTCGGCGCGAAGCGCCACTTCCGGGTCGACGCGACCGAGGACGCCGCCGCGTTCACCGACCGCAATCTGGCCCGCTACGACGTCGTGATCTGGCTCAGCACCACCGGTGACGTGCTCGGCGACGCGCAGCAGGCCGCGTTCGAGCGCTACATCCGGCGCGGCGGCGGCTACGCGGGCGTGCACGCCGCCTCGGACACCGAATACGACTGGCCCTGGTACGGCGGCCTGGTCGGCGCCTACTTCCGCGACCACCCGGGCTCGGTCAACGACCAGTTCCAGACCGCCACGATGCACGTCCACGGTCACGACACCGCCGCCACCCGCCCGCTGCCGCGCCGCTGGGTGCGCGAGGAGGAGTGGTACAACTTCCGGACCAACCCGCGGCACACCGTCCGCGTGCTGACCGAGGTGGACGAGCGCACCTACGACCCGCGCGGCTACAGCGTCGAGGGCGGCTCGCCGGGCATGGGCCGCCACCACCCGATCTCGTGGTGCCAGCCGTACGACGGCGGGCGCGCGTTCTACACCGCCCTGGGCCACAAGGCCGAGTACTTCACCGACCGCCTGCTTTTGGCCCACCTCCTCGGCGGCATCCGCATGGCCGCCGGCGTCGCCTCCTTCCCCTGCGGCCGCGAGGACTGAGCGTCAGGGTGCCGGGTGCTCGGGCTGGCCCCACTCCCGGGGCAGGTCGGCGGTCAGCGCGGGCGTCATCAGGTGCGCCATGACCTGTTCGAGGCGGCTCCACGCCTGCGCCGGGTCCTCGCCCGGGTCGCGCAGCTCGTACCAGAGGGAGCGCCCGAGCCACCGGTGGGCGAGCTCGCCGACACCGGTCAGGTCGCCCGGGCGGCGGCCCTCGGTCGCCTCCGGGCCGGCCAGGATCGCCACGGGCGTGCTCAGACCGGTCCACTGGGGAGCGCAGGTGGCGTCCGGCCGGCCGGGCACCTGCTGCACCAGCGCCTGCCGCACGTCGTCGCCCAGGGCGGCCAGCACCGGCAGCAGCGCGCCGGCGGGCAGCGGCTCGCTGTGCACCGCCGTACAGCGGATGGTTTCCAGCACCCAGCTGTCGGTCCGGCTGACCACCATGGTCGCGAGCACCGGCCCGTCCACCAGGCCGGCGGCGGAGGGTGAGGAAACGGCGCAGATCCACGTACGCCTCGGCGCGCGCGCCCGGCACAGCTCGGTGACCGACGCCCGGCTCCACGGCTGCGTGGCCGGCTCGGCGGTGCCCCACCCCGCGGGCGGGGCGCCGGTGAGCGCGGTGACCAGTTGCTCGAGCGCGCCGCCCAGCGTCAGCGACGCGACCGGCCGGTGCCGCAGCTGCACGGTGATGCCGTGGTGCCACGCGGGCGCGGGCGGCCCGCCGGTGAACGCCGGGGCGAGCGCGGCCGGGTCGAGCGGCGCGAACATGTCGCCGGTCCAGCCGAGCCGCCGCCCGGTGTGCCCGTCGTGGTGGCCGCCGGGGCCGTCGGCGACCCAGCGGCTGTCCGGTCCGGTGAACGCCTGGTGCAGCGCGGTCGTGAGCCGGCTCGCGGCCGGGGTGACCAGTTGTAGCCCCTTGCCGTTGGCGGCGCAGATGCGGATGACGTCGGCGAGCCACGACGACAGCGGGACGACGGGCCGGTCCTGCATGACCACGGCGACTCGGTCGGTCCGGAAGTCGACGGCGGGGTGCGCGGCGGTCACGACGCACCGTCCACGGTGGGCCACACTTCCCCGTCGAGGCGGCGGGCAACCTCGTCGGCGAAGCGGCGGGCCAGCGCTTCGGCCTCGGGGTGGCCGCTGGGCGCGCGGGCCTCGAGCCACCACACGGGCAGCCCGAGCCGGTCGCTCCAGCCGGGCCCGAGCAGCCGGTCGAGTTCCCCGGGCACCTGGACCAGCACGGGCGTCTCGAGCGAGACGAGCGGCCGGCCGTCGTCGTCGCAGAGCTGGATGATCGCGCCGTTGGCGGCCTCGCGCACCCGCAGCTGCTCCCCCGCGGCCATCATCCCGGCGACGATCGTGCGCGGGTCGGGGGCGTGGCGGGCCAGCGCGATGACGTCGTAGGTCACGGTTCCTCCTCGGACGCGGCGACGGGCAGGGCGGTCTGGACGAGGCGGGCCGGTTCGCCGCGGCGGACCCATTGGCCGCGCCCGGGCGGCAGCGGGCGCGCGTACACGTCGCCGAGCAGTTTGCCCTCGCCGCGGTCGCCGGTCATGACCAGGCCGGTGGCGCCGCTTTCGCGCAGGGCCTGCAGGAACGGTTCGTACAGGCCGCGGGAGGCGCCGGCAACGCGGCGGGCGACGACGGCGTGGAAGCGCAGGTCCTCGCCGGCGGCCAGGTAGGGCTGCAGCGCGGCGAGGGGCTGGGTGGAGGCGGTGAGCACGTCGTAGTCGTCGATGAGCAGCACGATGTGCGGCCAGTCGGCGGGGTCGCCGGGCGCGGTGCCGTCCTGGCGTTGCTGCAGCTGGGCGGCGACGGCTCCGGCGAGGCGGGTGGCGAGGGTGGCGTTGTGGGCGTAGCCGCCGAGGTGGCTGTCGGGCACGACGCCGTGCAGGCCGCGGCGCGGGTCCATGACGGCGAACACGACGTCGTCGTCGCTGTGGTGCGCGGCGAGGTGGGCGGCGATCAGGCGCAGCAGGCTGGTCTTGCCGCATTCGCCGTCGCCGAGCACGAGCAGGCTGGTGTCGCGGCCGAACAGGTCGAGCAGCAGCGGCCGGGCGGTGGTCTCGTCGATGCCGACGGGCACGGCGTGCGAGCCCGGCGGCGCGGCGAGCTCGCCGGCGGTGACGCGCGCGGGCAGCACCCGTACGGGCGGGGCAGCAGGCCCGTGCCAGGCCGAGCGCAGCGCGCGGGCCCGCCTGCTGGCGGTGCCCGAGTGCTTCGGCGCGGCCGCCCGCGAGCCGGGCGTACCAGAGGCAGCTCGAGGCCGGGGACGACGCGGTTGCGGGTGGTGCCGAGGC
>CAKUMG010000949.1 GCA_934667465.1 uncultured Actinoplanes sp.
TCGTCGCGCCGGACCGGACCGCCGCCCTGCTCGCCGTCACCCTCCCCGCCGACCTGCCGTCGGACGACCTGATCGCGAAGGTCGGCGACCTGCGCGCGGCGACGCAGGCGGACCTGCCGGACGGGCTGACCGCGCAGGTCACCGGCGGGGCGGGTTTCGGCGCGGACATCGCCGACAGCTTCTCCGGCGCCAACACCAACCTGCTGATCGCCACGGTCGTGGTGGTCGCGCTGCTGCTGCTGGTCACGTATCGCAGCCCGATCCTGTGGCTGGTGCCGCTCGCGGTCGTGGGCGTCGCCGACCAGCTCAGCAGCAAGCTCGTCGCGATCCTGTCGCAGCACACCTCGCTGACCGTCGGCGACTCCACGGTGGGCATCGTCACCGTGCTGGTGTTCGGCGCGGGCACCAACTACGCGCTGTTGCTCATCTCCCGCTCCCGCGAGGAGTTGCACCGGCACGAGGATCACCGTGAGGCGATGCGCCGGGCACTACGCGGTGCCGGGCCCGCGGTGATCGCCAGCGCCGCCACGGTCGTCCTCAGCCTGCTCACCCTGCTGCTGGCCAGCCTCGGTGACACCGTCGCGCTCGGCGTCACGGCCGCCCTGGGCATCGGCGTCGCCGCGCTGTTCGCGCTGACCGTGCTGCCCGCGGCGCTCGCCGTCTGCGGGCGCCGCCTGTTCTGGCCGTTCGTGCCGCGGGTCGGCGACGCGGTCAAGCACGGCCTCTGGTCCCGGGTGGCCACCGGCGTCGCCCGCAAACCCGCCCTGGTCACGGCGGCCTCGATCGTGATCCTCGGCGCGCTGGCCGCGGGCATCCCGGGCACCCAGCTCGGCCTGTCGCAGACCGAGCAGTTCCGCGTCGAGGCCGAGTCGGTCGCGGGCTTCGAGACGCTCAGCCGCTCCTTTCCCGCCGGCGCCGCCGATCCGGCCGTCGTCGTCGCGAACCCGGCGCAGGCCGACCAGGTCCTCGCCGCGGTCACGGGCGCACCGGGCGTGGCGCAGGCCCGCATCTCGGACCGGACGGCCGACGTCGTCCGGATCGACGCGACGCTCACCGCGGCTCCCGACACTGCGGAGAGCTACGACGCCATCCGTACGCTGCGCAGCACCGTCCACGACGTCCCCGGCGCCGACGCGCTCGTGGGCGGCAGCGTCGCCACGGCGCTCGACGACCGCGACGCCTCCCGCCGGGACCTGCGCGTGATCGTGCCCGTGATCCTGCTCGTGGTGCTGCTGGTCCTGGGCGTCCTGCTGCGCGCCGCGGTCGCGGCCGTGCTGCTGATCGTCACGGTCATCGCCAGCTTCGCCGCCGCCCTGGGCGCCGGCTCGCTGATCTTCCGCGGGCTGCTCGGCTATCCCGGCCTGGACAACCAGGTCCCCCTGTACGCGTTCCTGTTCCTCGTGGCCCTCGGCGTCGACTACAACATCTTCCTCGTCACCCGGGCCCGCGAGGAGGCGGCGGCCCGCGGCACCCGGGACGGCATGATCCACGCGGTGGCCGCCACCGGCGCCGTCATCACCAGTGCGGGCATCCTGCTCGCCGCGGTCTTCGCCGTCCTGGGGGTCCTGCCGGTCATCGTGCTCACCCAGATCGGCGTCATCGTGGGCGTCGGCGTGCTGCTGGACACGCTCCTCGTCCGTACGGTGCTCGTCCCCGCACTCGCCACTCTGCTCGGCGACCGGTTCTGGTGGCCCGCGAAACCGGCCGCGCAGCCGGCGCCTCCCGTGCAATCCTGACCGCCGTTCCCCGCGCATTTCCGGCGGCCGCCTCTCCCGAGGCGGCCGCCGTTTTCGTATTCGCCCTTGCCGCGCCGGACCCCGTCCCCCATCCTTGATCACCCGGGCGGCGGGATGTCCGGAGTGCCCCGTGCTGGACGAAAAAATCGGGGCAGCGTTGAACCCCAGGCATCATCCGTTCGGATGACCCCCGGGGTTCGGAACCGACGGCATATTTCTTCTTTAAGTCGCGCCTAAGAATGCCGTAAGAAGCGGCCGCGAAATGGATTTCCGGACGCCGTCCCTTTACCTTCTGGGAGCCGGCCCCGAGGGGTTCTTCGAACGGCGTCGGGAAATCACACAATGGTTACCGACGATGAGCGCGAGACTACAGAAGAGGTACCACCCATGCGAAGGTCGTCCTACCGCCGGGCCGCTACCCGCCGCGGTCCTGACCGTCGTGTCATCGCGGCGATCGCGGCGCTCGTCGTCGGTGGCGCCGTCGTCGGTGTCACCCAGATCTCGAACGCCGACGAGAACGACATCGCCAAGTGCGCCACCCCGGCCGCGACCGCGACCGCCGCCGGGGGCACCAAGGCGGCCACCGACCCGAAGGTCGGCACCTACACCGACAAGGACGGCGACGTCCAGCACAAGGGCGACGGCCAGCTCGCCAAGGGTGAGCAGGCGCCGGAGGCCACGCCGGTCGCCGACTGCAAGGAGGGCGACACGGTCAAGACGACCGTCAACGGCCTCGAGATCCTCAGCAACACGTGCGACGACAGCACCCTGGAGGCGCACGACGGCTTCCAGAAGGGCGACCGCTGCGTCTCCACGGAGTTCGGCGAGGTCGGCGACGCGGCGAAGAACCCCACGCTGCTGATCACCGAGTCCCCCGAGACGGTCGGCGTCGGCGAGCCGTTCACCCTCAAGGTGAGCACCCGCAACCTGGTCCGCGACCGGTTCCTCGCGGCCGGCCAGGGCGGCTACTACGTCGAGCGCTCGGTGCTGACCGCCGAGGGCCTCGTCCGCGGCCACTTCCACACGGCCTGCCGGATGCTGCAGGGCACCGACGAGGCGCCCGACCCCGCGCCCGTGCCGGCGTTCTTCGTCGCCACCGAGGACCGGAAGGGCAGCGCCACCCCCGACACCGTGACGATCCAGGTGCCCGGCCTGCCGCAGGAGGGTCTCGCCCAGTGCGCGTCCTGGGCCGGCGACGGCTCGCACCGCGTGCCGATGATGCAGCGCGCCAACCAGACCCCGGGCATCGACGCGGTCCGCGTCCGCGTCGAGGGCGGCGCCGACAACGGCGGCGGGAACAACGGCGGCGGCAACGAAGACGACGGTGACCAGGGCGACGGCAACAACAACGGCGGCGGCGACCAGGGCGACGGCGGCGGCAACGAAGACGACGGTGACCAGGGC
>CAKUMG010000950.1 GCA_934667465.1 uncultured Actinoplanes sp.
CCTGTGCCCGAACGAAATCGGGTCTCGGAGCGGGAGGACGCCGCGCCGGAACCCGTCCCTGCGCGGCCGATCCCCGCAGGTGCTCCGGCATGTCCGCACCGGCGAGCGGGGTGGCGAGCTGCTCGTAGACGTTGCGGTACATCTCCAGCGACTGGCGCAGCGTGAAGTGCTCGAGGACGCGCTGCCGGGCCGCGTAGCCGAGGTTGAACCGCAGGTCGTCGTTGGTCAGCAGCTTCACGCACGCCTCGGCGACCGCCACGTGGTCGCGCGGCGCCACGACGAAGCCGGTCTCCCCCACCGCCTCGGCGACACCGCCCACATTGGTGCACACCGTCGGGCGGCCGCACGCCATGGCCTCCACGACCGTGTAGGGGAAGCCCTCCGAGATGCTGGTCAGCGCGACGATGCTGCCCGCGTGGTACGCGTCGACGGCGTTGGCGATCCGCCCCTCGAGGACCGCGGCGCCGGTCAGCCCGAGCTCGGCGATGAGCGCCTCGCACGACTCGTGGTAGATCCGGTTCACCGCCGGCGTGCCGCCGAAGATGCGCAGCCGGGCCTCCGGCACCTCGCGGCGGACCAGGGCGAACGCGCGGATCAGCGTGTGCAGGTCCTTGAGCGGGTCGATCCGGCCCATGAACGAGATGGTCGGGACGAGCGGCTCGGAGGTGGCGGCGGGGAACTCGGCCGGCTCGACCCCGTTGTACATGGTCCACATCCGCTCGGGGTCGGCGCCGTTGTGCAGCTGCCACCGGCGGTTGTAGGCCGAGTGCGGGGCGAGCACGTCGGTGACGAGGTAGGCCGCGCCGGCCAGCGAGCGGAAGAAGCTGAGCGCCAGCACGCGTACGGCATGCGAAGCATCGTCCGTCAGGTAGGAGATGTAGCGCTCCCGCAGGTAGATCCCGTGCTCGCTCATCACGAGCGGGGTGCCGTTGCGCCACTTCGCGGCCATGCCGACCAGCGTCGACAGGCCGTTCATCGAGGAGTGCACGATGTCGGCCTCGACCACGGGCGCGCTCAACGGGCGCAGCATGTGCTCGATCAGCCAGGCGGCCTGGATCGCGTCGGCGACGGTGGGCGCCGGGGCGGTCTGCTCGACGCGCAGCTCGCGCCACGCGTCGAGCATCATGCCCAGCGCCTCGTTGGAGACCAGCGCGGCGCTGAGGTCGCCACCGTCGGCGGCGTACTCGTACAGGCCGCGCAGGGACAGCAGGAACAGGCTGCGGCTGACCGCGCCCTGCTCCGACAGGTTGGTCTCCAGCGGGGTGATGAGGGCCCGCAGAAAGACCGCGTACGACTCGGTGAACGCCGCACCCGGCCTGCCCGGCCTGCCGCCCGGCCGGGTGCCCCACAGCGGGATGGAGTGCACCCGGTCCAGGTTCGGCGGCGGGGTGAAGACGGACTGCTCACTGCCGTCGACGGTGAGCGCCACCACCTGCCAGCGGTAGTCGGGGATGCCCCGGATGAGCTGTTCGCACCAGATGCTCACCCCACCCATCGCGTACGGGTAGGTCCCCTCCGACACCAAAGCGATGCGCACGTCCCGCCTTCTCCCCGTCGTGCCGTTCGATCAGTTCCGCGGCGCTGCCGTCACCGTCACGGCCGTGTTCGCCGTGAGGGCCACCGGTGCGGAGATGTCGCTTCCGTACGTGGTGGAGGTGGCCGTCTGCACGCCGCTCAGCTGGACCGTGCCCGTCAGCGGCGACGTGACCGTGACGGTGCCCGCGGCCCGGTCGTACACCGCGTCCACGCCGCCGTTGCGCTGCGCGAAGTGCGCGTTGCGGAGCGAGGTGTACGCGCCGAGCGCCGACCAGTCGAGGTTGAGCAGCGGCGTCGCGTACAGGGCGGCGTACTTGCCCACCACGGCCTCCACCCAGTCGGTCACGAGCGTGTTCCCGTTGCCGTAGTCCCGGACGTTCGCGATGTGGAACGTGTGGGTGTTGACCCCGCCCGAGGCCACGTGCTGCAGCCCGATGCCGGCCTCGTAGTCGACGATCTGCGCGTACGTGCGGTTCGTCGGCCAGTAGGGGAACTTGCCGTCCGGGCCGTAGAACGAGTTGTAGAAGTGGGTCTGCTCGGCCGGCGTGGTGGTGTGGTAGGCGATGTTCGTCGGCCAGTCCGGCACGACCTCGACGGCCGGCTCGAGCGGGTGCACGATGCTGGTGTTGAAGTTCGCCGGGACGTGGCTGGCGAACGAGAAGTTGCCGTGCAGGTACTTGATGCCCAGGTCCACGGCGGCCTGCAGCAGGGCCGGGTTCGAGCCGGTCAGGCCGTGGTCGACGGGCACGCCGGTGTCGTCGTCCGGGTCCACGGTGTAGACGCCGAGCCCGGAGTACTCCGGGGTCTTGAGGACGTCGGTCGGCGCCGAGAGCCCGATCCCGGCCGCCGCCGCGCGGTTGTCGGCGATCTCGGCGTACGTGGTGGCGTAGTTCGTGTCGTTGAGCTCGTAGTGGTTGAGCGTGTGGTTGAGCCAGCGGAAGTCGTTCGCGAGGCACTTGCTGGTCGCGGTCAGCTCGGTCGGGCCGCCGTTCGGGCTGCACTGGTTGCCGGCGAACGGGTCGATGTCGGCGCCGTTGAGCGCGAGGTTGAACTTGAAGCCCGCGGCCTGCGGGTGCGTGGCCGCCAGCGCGTCCTGCTTGTTCTTCAGGTTGACGGCGTCGTGCGCGGAGACGTGGAACCCGGGCTCGTACTCGACGGTCCCGTCCTCGTGGTAGTGGTCCGCGGAGTTGAACCAGTCGTCGATGTCGACGTTCAGGTAGTGCCGCTGCTCGCCGAGGAACATGCCCTTGGTGGCCCACCGGACGAGGCCGTAGACCAGCACGTCGGACTGCAGCAGGTACTGGTTGAGCGTGAACGTCAGCGCGAGCCGCTCCCGGCCGTCGGTGGACGTCGTCCGTACGCCCAGCACGTTGGTGCCGTCGGTGAGCGTCGCGTCGGCGGCACATCCGGGCTTGATCGTGGTGCGGTAGACGTACGACTGCACCACCGGGATCGTCGCGTTCGCCTTGAGGTAGTCGAAGACGCCCGCGCCGGCCGCCGTCAGGTTCACGTTGAGCGGCGTGTCACCGACCGAGGTCTCCCCCGCGTTCACGAGGCAGTAGTCCTCGGGCCAGGTGCCGTAGCTGGTGTAGAGCGCGGCC
>CAKUMG010000951.1 GCA_934667465.1 uncultured Actinoplanes sp.
GCCGTTCGACTTCGAGGTCAGCAGCGCCACCGGGTGGTAGACGACCTCGACGGCGCCCTGCTCGACCCACTCGCTCCGCTGCCCCGCGTTGACGCGCTGGAACTCGCCGGCCGCCTCCGACAGGTAGTCGACGTAGACGTGGATCTGGATCGGCGCGACGCCGGGCGTCTCGGACGGGCCGGGCGTCTCGGACGGCGCCGGTGAGGCGCTGGGCGCGGCGGTGCCGGAGGGCTCGGGCTGCATCGCCTCGTCGACGACGACGCCGTCCTCGTCGAGGCCGCTGGGGTTCAGGGTGGGCTCCGACACGGCAGGCACCACGATGCTGGTCACGGCGTACGCGATGCCCGCGACAGCGGCGAGGGCGAGCAGCACGATCGCCGAACGACGCAGCACGCGGTTGCGCGACTGGCGCGCCTTGACCTTCTGAGCCTTCTCGCGCACCGCCTCGCGACGGCCTCGCGCGTCGGGCGTCTGGCCCGTCTCGTCGCTCGACATGCAACCTCTCGGAACGTTGATCGGCGGGCCGCGGAGCGCGGCCACAACGCCCTCGATGCTAGCCACGACTGCTGAGAGAAACCCAGACAGGACCGCCATCCCGCCTGCACGACGCGCCCCGACACGCCCGGGTGGACGGCGGCGCGGGCCGGCATGCCATACTGATCCCGACCCAAAGGCGGGTCGGCGGCGGTTCACCCCGTCGCTCCATTCACTACGGATCGTCCGGCACGTACCTGCCGGTGAAGGAGAAGAAGATGGCATCCGTCACCTTTGACAGCGCAACGCGCGTCTACCCCGGCGGCACGCGCCCCGCGGTCGACAACCTCGACCTCGAGGTCGGAGACGGGGAGTTCCTCGTCCTGGTCGGCCCCTCGGGCTGCGGAAAGTCCACCTCGCTGCGCATGCTGGCCGGCCTCGAAGAGGTCAACGACGGCCGCATCCTGATCGGCGACCGCGACGTCACGGACGTCCCGCCGAAGGACCGCGACATCGCGATGGTGTTCCAGAACTACGCGCTGTACCCGCACATGACGGTGGCGGAGAACATGGGCTTCGCGCTCAAGATCGCCGGCGTCAACAAGGACGAGCGCGCCAAGCGCGTGCAGGAGGCGGCGAAGCTCCTCGACCTCGAGCCCTATCTGAACCGCAAGCCGAAGGCGCTCTCGGGTGGCCAGCGTCAGCGCGTCGCGATGGGCCGCGCGATCGTCCGCGAGCCGCAGGTGTTCCTCATGGACGAGCCGCTGTCGAACCTCGACGCCAAGCTCCGCGTCCAGACCCGTTCGCAGATCGCGACGCTGCAGGCCAAGCTCGGCATCACCACGGTCTACGTCACGCACGACCAGGTCGAGGCCATGACGATGGGCCACCGCGTGGCGGTCATGCTCGACGGCGTGCTCCAGCAGTGCGACACCCCGCGGGCGCTCTACGACACCCCCGGCAACGTCTTCGTCGCGGGCTTCATCGGCTCCCCGGCCATGAACCTCAAGACCGTGCCGCTGACCGAGGCCGGCGCGAAGTTCGCCACCCTCAACGTGCCGCTGACCCGCGAGCAGGCCGAGGCCGCCAAGTCCGGTGACGGCAAGGTGACCGTCGGCTTCCGCCCCGAGGCGACCGACATCGTCGGTGCCGCCGACGGTGGCCTGCCGATCGTCGTCGACCTGGTCGAGGACCTCGGCTCGGACGCCAACGTCTACGGCCACGCGGCCCTCGACGGTGGCTCGGAGCGCTTCGTGGTCCGCACCGACCGGCGCGGCATGCCGAACATGGGCGAGACGGTGCACATCCGCCCGCAGACCAACCAGGTCCACGTCTTCAACGCGACCTCCGGTCAGCGCATCTGACGTCCAGCTTCACCGGAAAGGGGCGGCCTGCGGGCCGCCCCTTTCCGCATGCCCGGAACGTCGAAGCGCCCACCGCCCCCGAGGGGGTGACGGGCGCTTCGTCGATGAAAGGCGTCAGTAAGGCTCAGCCGTGCTGGCGGCGCCGGCTCACCTCGGCGAGCGTGACCGCGGCGGCCACGCTCGCGTTGAGCGACTCGACGTCGGAGGACATCGGGATCGTGACCAGCATGTCGCAGGTCTCGCCGACCAGGCGGGAGAGGCCGCGGCCCTCGGAGCCGACCACGACGACCAGCGGGCCGACCGCCGCCTCGAGCTGGTAGAGGTCGGTCTCGCCGTCGGCGTCGAGGCCGATGACCGTGAAGCCGGCCTGCTGGGCGGCCTTGACCGCGCGGGTCAGGTTGACCACCTGGGAGACCGGCACTCGGGCGGCCGCGCCCGCGCTGGTGCGCCACGCCGTGGCGGTGATGCCCGCCGCGCGGCGCTCGGTCATGAAGACGCCGTGGGCACCGAAGGCCGCCACCGAGCGGATGACCGCGCCGAGGTTGCGGGGGTCGGTCACGCCGTCCAGCGCGACCAGCAGCGGGGCCGGCTGCTCGAGGGCGGCGGCGAGCAGGTCGTCGAAGTCCTCGTATGCGAACGGGGGCACCTGGAGGCCGACGCCCTGGTGCAGGACGCCGCCCGTCATCCGGTCGAGCTCGGCGCGGCCGATCTCCAGGATCGGGATGCCCCGGTCGCCGGCGGTCCGGACGATCTCGTTGACCCGGTCGTCGATGTCGATGCCCTGCGCCACATAGAGCGCGGTGGCCGGGATCGACGCGCGCAGCGCCTCCACCACCGGGTTGCGGCCGAGCAGTAGCTCGGGGCCTTCCTTGGTGGGGTTGGAGCGGCGGCCGGGCGCGACGCGCGGGCCACGGCTCTGCATCCGGGCGCCACGCTGCTGTGCCGGGCGGCCCGTCGCGGACGTGCCGCGACCGCCGCCGCGGCCCCACGTGGTGTCCTTGCTGCCGGGGACGCCGACCTTGGGGGCGCGCCCCTCGGCGGCCGCCGCGCGGCGCTCCTTGTCCTGCTTGCGCGCGGTCTTCTCGGGCAGCTTCTCCGTGCCGGAGTAGCCCTTGTGCCACGGCCGCTCGTCGGCGGGCAGGGTCTTGCCGCGCCCCTTGAGGGAGGCGCGGTTCTTGCCCCCGGAGCCGGCTGCGGCGCCCTTCTTGCTGGTGACGCGCTTGCTCGCGTTACGCGAATTACCCGGCATCAGTGCTGCTCTCCTACCGTCCAGCGCGGCCCGGTCGGAGTGTCCTCCAC
>CAKUMG010000952.1 GCA_934667465.1 uncultured Actinoplanes sp.
GCGCAGGCGGGCGCAGGCCAGCAACGGGCGGGCGCGGGACGGCAACGGGCGCGGGCGGGCACAGGCCGGCAACAAGCAGGCGCGGGCGACCGCGGGCGGGCGCAGGCCCATAACGAGCGGGCGCAGGCCGACAACGGGCGGACGCGGGCGGGCGCGAGCCGGCAAGGGGCGGGTTGGCGGGTTGAGGTCTCGCGCGGTTACAACGCGGATGGTGGCGCGAGGAGGCCGGGACGGCAGCCAGCGCGGCCTGAACCCACCGGACCCTCTCGTTGCACGTACAAAATCGGTTTGAGAAACAGTGAGAAGACCGCCCGGCATCGACCCGGAACCCCGGGGGCCGACGCCGGACGGCCGTTCCGCCGCCGCTTGACGACCCGGGGCGCAACCGGGCCTCCTCGCAGCGAACGGCGGAAAGAACTACACGCTGGCCAGTTCGGCCTCCACCGGGACCCAGGCGGACGTGGCGGCCGACCGCTCGACCGCGTCCAGGACCAGCTGCACCTGCAGCGCGTCCGCGAAGGACGGCGCCGGGTCCTCCCCCGCGGCGATCGCGGCGATCAGGTCGCGGACCTCGTGGGTGAAGCTGTGCTCGTAGCCGATCGGGTGACCGGCGGGCCACCACGCGGCCATGTACGGGTGGTCGGGCTCGGTGACCAGGATGCGGCTGAAGCCCTGCTCCGCGCTCGGGAGCGTGGCGTCGTAGAACTCGAGTTCGTTCATGCGCTCGAAGTCGAACGCGACCGAGCCCTTGGAGCCGTTGAGCTCGACCCGCAGGCCGTTCTTGCGGCCGGTGGCGAAGCGGGTGGCCTCGTAGGACGCGACCGCTCCCCCTTCGAGCCGGGCGAGGAACAGCGCCGCGTCGTCGACGGTGACCTGGCCCGAGCCGGTGTGGCCGTTGCCGGCGACCGCGGAGAGGCCCGAGGCGTCGGCCGGCAGCGGCCGTTCGCGGATGAAGGTCTCGGTGAGGGCGCTCACGCCGGTGATCCGCTGCCCGGTGACATATTGGGTGAGGTCGACGATGTGCGCGCCGATGTCGCCGAGGGCCCCGGAGCCGGCGACGTCCTTGCGAAGCCGCCAGACCAGGGGGAACTCGGGGTCGACGATCCAGTCCTGAAGATAGACGGCGCGCACGTGGCGGACCGTGCCGATCCGGCCGTCGGCGACGAGCTTGCGCATCAGGGCGACGGCCGGGACGCGGCGGTAGTTGAAGCCGCACATGGAGCGGATGCCGCGGGTCTGTGCGACGGCGGCGGCCGCGGCCATGTCGCGGGCCTCGGCGACCGAGTTTGCGAGCGGCTTCTCGCAGAGGACGTGCTTGCCGGCGGCCAGGGCGGCGATGGCGATCTCCGCGTGGGTGGCGCCGGGGGTGCAGATGTCGATCAGGTCGATGTCGTCGCGGGCGACGACCTCGCGCCAGTCGGTGGCGTGACCTTCCCAGCCGAACGTGGTGGCGGCGGCCGCGACGCGTGTCTCGTCGCGGCCCACCACCACCGACATCCGTGCCGACAGCGGCAGGTCGAAGGCGCGGTTCACGGTGCGCCAGGCCTGGGAGTGGGCGGCGCCCATGAACGCATGGCCGACCATGCCGACCCGCAGCTGCCCCATCATGGATCTCCGTTCTGGTCCGGCCTCAGCGGCCCGGGAAGATGTCAGAAGCCGAGCTTCGAGTACTGCGCGGCGTTCTCCTTGGTGATGGTCTCGGAGGCGAGCGTGATCTCCTTGGGCACCTGCAGCTCGACCAGGTCGCCCATGCCCTTGCCCTGCCCGATGAGCCGGGCGAGCGAGACCGCGGACGACGCCATCGACGGGCTGTAGGTGACCGTCGCCTTGAGCACGCTGTTGTCGGCCGCGATCGCGTCGATGGCCGCCTTCGAGCCGGCGCCGCCGACCATGAAGAACTCCTTGCGGTTCGCCTGGTTGATCGCGGCGAGCACGCCGATGCCCTGGTCGTCGTCGTGGTTCCAGAGGGCGTCCAGCTTGGGCAGCGCCTGGAGCAGCTCGGTCGCGGAGCGCTGGCCGCTGTCGGCGGTGAACTCGGCGGGCCGGCGGTTGGCGACCTTGAAGCCGTAGACGCCGAGCGCCTCGACGAACCCGGCCGAGCGGTCCTGGGTCAGCTCGAGCGAGTCGATGCCGGGGATCTCGCCGATGATCGGGTTGGTGACGCCCTTCGCCTTGAGCTGCTCGCCGATGTACGCGCCGGCGGCCAGGCCCATGCCGAAGTTGTCGCCCTTGATCTGCAGCCGGTAGGCGCCCCGGTCCGGGAACGCCCGGTCCAGGTTGACGACCGGGATGCCGGCGCGCATGGCCTCGAGGCCGGCCGCGTTCAGCTCCTTGCCGTCGTGCGGGAGCATCACGATGATGTTCGGCTTCTGCGCGATCAGCGTGGAGATCGCGGCGCGCTGGGCGGCCGCGTCCGTGCCGGCCTCGACGGACCGGAACTCCACGTCGGAGTACGCCTCGGCCTGGGCCTTGGCGTTGGTGGTGATCGCCGCGAGCCAGCCGTGGTCGGCGGCGGGCGCCGAGAAGCCGATGATCACCTTGTCGCCGGGGGCGGCGTTCTCGTTGTTGGAGTTCTCCTGCGTGTTGATCTGCGTGTTCTCGGCGGGGGTGTTGCTGGTGCACGCGGTGAGGAGGGCGCCGGCACCGACTGCGGCACCGCCGAAGAGGATGCGACGACGGGACAGATCGTTCATCGTTATCTCCGTATTTGTCTCGCAGCGAGGGGTTATGTACCCAGGGGGGATCGGGCGGCCGGAGCGGGTCGCCTGGAGGAACTGCCGGTCCTATCCGGACTTGCGCCCGAGCAGCTGGGTGAGGGACTTGTAGCGGAACTGCTGGATGAGCACGGCGGCGACGATGATGCCGCCCTTGACCATGTTCTGGACTTCGGTGGAGAGGTTGTTGATGGCGAACAGGTTGGTGATGGTGGAGAACACCAGCACCCCGAAGAGGGCGCCGATGATGGTGCCGCGGCCGCCGCTGAGCAGCGTGCCGCCGATGATGGCCGCGGCGATCGCGTCGAGCTCGTAGAGGTTCGCCATCGCCGCCTGGGCGCTGGTCGCCTGCGAGGTGAGCATGACCGCCGCGATGCCGCAGCAGAGCCCGGAGAGCGCGTAGAGCAGCAC
>CAKUMG010000953.1 GCA_934667465.1 uncultured Actinoplanes sp.
GCCGCGGAGAGTGCGGCGGCGACGGCCGCGGAGAGTGCGGCGGCAACGGCCGCGGAGAGAACAGCGGCCCCTGCGGAGGACGCGGCGGTGCAAGAAGCGGCAGCGGGGAACGCGACGGCGGCCAGGAAGGCGGGGAACGCGGCGGGACGTGAAGCGGAGGAGGTCGCGCGCCGGCTGACGTTCGTGGTGGTCGGCGCCGGGCCGACCGGCGTCGAGCTGGCCGGGCAGATCGCCGAGATCGGGCGGCGGGCGCTGACCGGTCAGTTCCGGCACATCGATCCCGCGGCGGCCCGGGTGGTGCTGGTGGACGCGGCCGGCCGGGTGCTGCCCACGTTCCACCCGGCGATCTCGGCGAAGACGGAGAAGCGGCTGCGCGCCCTCGGCGTCGAGGTGCGGCTGGGCGCCACAGTGGTGGACGTCGATGCGACCGGGGTGAAGCTGGACCTGGCCGGCGGCGGCGAGCGGATCGAGGCGGCCACGAAGATCTGGGCCGCGGGCGTGGCCGGCACCGAGCTGGCCCGCGCGCTCGCCCGGGACACCGGCGCGCCGATCGACCGGGCCGGCCGGATCCTGGTCGGGCCCGACCTGACCGTTCCCGGTCACCCGGAGATCTTCGTCCTCGGCGAGGCGATGAGCCTCGACAACCTGCCCGGCGTGGAGCAGGTCGCCATGCAGGGCGGCACCCACGCCGGCCGCACGATCGCCCGGCGCCTGCGGGGCGCACCGGCCCGGCCGTTCCGTTAGTGCGACAAGGGCAACATGGCGGCGGTCTCCCGCTGGTACGCGGTCGCGGACCTGGGCCCGGTCCGGCTCGGCGGCCCGATCGGCTGGCTCATGTGGCTCGCCGTGCACCTGTTCTATCTGCCGGGCCCGCGCAACCGCGTCACCGTGGGGCTGCGGCAGCTCGTGAGCTTCGTCGGGCGTACGCGATCCGAAGTCGTCTTCACCGAGCGGGTAGCACACACTCCGCCGGCAGCGTGAACCACCGCAGCCGCTCCACCTCGGCCGGCAGCCCCGGATCCGGGCCGCCGGCCACCACCGGCCGCGACATCAGCAGTCGCCGCCCCACCTCCAGATAGCCCGCCAGCGCCTCATCACCCACCGAGGAAACGCCCGAGGAGCCGCCCGAGGAAGCACCCGAGGGACCGGCCGGAGAACCGCCCGAGGAATCAGCGGGGAAACCGCCCGAGAAACCGGCCGGGAAACCGCTCGGGGAACCGGTCGGAGAAGCGCCCGAGGGATCGGCCGCCGACCGGCCGGCACCCGCCCCGAGCTGGAAATCCGCGAGCCGCACCCCCGGCGCGACCCCGTCCCGATGCCGCCACCGCCCGCTCCGCAGCGAGAACCGGTAGTCCGGCAGCGCCCGCGCCCCGTACCGCGCCACCAGCTCGACCGCCGAGATCAGATAGTCCGCCGCGGCCGGGGACAGCGCATACCCGAACGTCAGCCGCACCCATCCCGGCTTGAGCCCCTCCCACCCGCGCACGATCGCCGCCTCGAACTCCCGCGACCGCGCGGCGCCGATCCCGAGCAGCCGGTGCCCGTACGGCCCCGCGCACGAGCACCCGCTGCGCGCCTGGATCCCGAACAGATCGCTCAGCAGCGCCACCACGAAGTGGTGGTGCAGGTGCCGCGAGCCGTCCCGGATCCGGAACGACACGATCGGCAGCCGCGGCCCGTGCACGTCGCCGAGCACCTCGATCCCGTCGCAGGCCAGCCACCGCGAACGGACCTGCTCCCAGAGCCGCCCCTCGCGCGCCGCGATCACGGCCGCCCCGACGCTCTCCTTGACCGCGAAGACGAGCCCCGCCCGGATCGACTCGACGATCGCGGGCGTGCCGGCCTCCTCGCGGGCGACCGGGTCGCTGACGTAGCGGTGCGCGGACGGTCCGACGTACGCGACGGTTCCCCCGCCCGGCGTCACCGGCACCCGGTTGGTGAGCAGGCCGCGCTTGACCACGAGCACGCCCGGCGTCTGCGGCCCGCCCGGGAACTTGTGCGGCGACAGCACGATCGCGTCCTTGTGATCGCCGCGCCCCGGCGCGCTCTCGCCCATCCGGATCGGCAGGTGCGGCCCGGCCGCCGCGTAGTCCCAGAACGACAGCGCCCCGAACTCGTGCAGCAGCGCGGACACCGCCGGCACGTCGGTGATCAGACCGGTCACGTTGGACGCCGCCGAGAAAGACCCGATGACCGTACGCCCGGAGCACCGTGCCAGCAGCCGCCGCAGCTCACCGAGATCGAGGCGCCCGTCCCGGTCCGCGCCGACGGTGTGCACCTCCGCGATCGATTCCCGCCACGGCAGCTCGTTGCTGTGATGCTCGTACGGCCCGACGAGGACCACCGGCCGCGCGGAGGCAGGGATCCGGGTGCTGAGCCCGTACCTCTCCTCCAGCTTCTCCGGCAGGCGCAGGCCGAGCAGCCCGACCAGCTCGGCGATCGCCCCGGTGACCCCCGACCCGCAGAACAGCACCGCATCCTCCGGCCCGCCCCCGACGCCGCGGTGCACGATCGCGCGGGCCTCCTCGCGGAGCGCGGTCATCCGGGCGCCGTCCGCGGACGCCTCGGTGTGCGTGTTGGCGTAGCGGGTCAGCACCTGCTCGCGCAGGAAGTCCTCGATGAACTCCAGCGGCTGCCCGGACGCGGTGTCGTCGGCGTAGGTGCGCGGCCGCGGCCCGTACGGCCCGTCGATCAGCAGGCCGGCACCGATCGCCCCCGCACGCACCCGCGCCACGATCGGCTGCCCGGTCACGGTCGCGGTCACCGGAATCCTCACCTTCGCGCTGAACAATCCTCCCGTCCATCAACGCGAATCCGGCTCACGCCCGCAAGGTCCGCGACCGCAACCCGACACAAGCGATCAATCAGCCGTACGCCTCCCGCCCGCGCCGCCACCCACGCGTCCGCCCGCACCGCCACACAGGCCCACCCGCCCGCGTCCACAGCGCTCGCGCCTCCCGCGGCGTCACTCGCGCCCGCTCACAACGCCCACGCCCGCCCGTGCCGCCACTTACGCCCGCCCGCAATGACCCCGCCACCGCGACCCGCGCCCGCCCGCAACGCTCGCGCCTGCCCGCACCACTCGCGGCGCCACCCACGCCCGCTCACAACGCCCACGCCCGCCC
>CAKUMG010000954.1 GCA_934667465.1 uncultured Actinoplanes sp.
TGGTTCACCCGGCGAAACTCATCCCGGGCGGCAGAGTAGTTTCGCGACGCGGTTCGATCCCGCATCACGGCCACCTGCGCCGGGCTGAACAATTGCAGCTGCCCCATGCCAGGAATCATCCTCGCACCCGGCCCTGAATGCAGCATGGAAATGACGATCGAATGTGCCGATCCGGCGTTCGTACCGGACGTCACACCAACTCCTACCCGCGGGTCCAGAATGGTTGCTGAATGCATATTCAAGACCCAGTTGCCCGCCGCCGATCGTGCGGGGGTGAACGCGACGATTCGTTAAGCGGAGCGCGCCTGAGGGGGATGCCCGGCGCGCGCTCGTGCCGAAAGTGGATGAACGCGGCCCGATACGCCGGCGATAGTGTGGCGGACCAGGAAGAGCGGAGGCGCATGAAGCGCATGGGGCGATCAGCCGATCGGTGGAGTGGCGGTTCCACCCCCGGATCGAGAGACCGGTGGAGGCGGATGGGCCCGCCCTGCTGACACGGTGGGGGGACACACGCCGGAGGGGGAGATCGATGGGAAGCCACGTCAGTCGCCGGACACTGCTGGCCGGAGCCGCCGCCGGGACAGCGGCTCTCACGCAGGGCGCGCCCGCGCAGGCGGCGCCCGCCGAGGCCGCGGCCACGCGGATCCGGCCGGGCGACAAGCGTTACGACACACTGCTGCGGGGCAACAACTTCCGGTTCGCGGGGAGGCCGGACGAGATCCGGGTGGTGCGGTCGGCGCAGCAGGTGGTGCGGGCGGTCGGGGACGCGCTGCGGGACGGGCGGCGGGTGGCGGCCCGCAGTGGCGGGCACTGTTTCGAGAACTTCACGGCCGATCCGCGCGTACGGATGCTGCTCGATCTTTCTCCTTTGGACCGTGTCGGTTATGACGAGCGGATGCGGGCGTTCGTGGTCGAGCCGGGGGCGACGCTCGGGCAGGTCTACAAGGCGTTGTTCAAGGGCTGGGGCGTGACCGTTCCCGGCGGCGGGTGCCCGGGGGTCGGCGCGGGCGGGCACATCGCCGGCGGCGGGTACGGGCCGTTGTCGCGCAGGTACGGCTCGGTGGTGGACCACCTTTACGGGGTGGAGGTCGTGGTGGCCGGCCGGGACGGGAGCGCGCGCTCGGTCGTCGCGACCCGGGAGGCGGACGACCCGAACCGGGACCTGTGGTGGGCGCACACCGGCGGCGGGGGCGGCAGCTTCGGCGTGGTGACGAAGTACTGGCTGCGGACGCCCGGCTCCGGCAGTGACCCGTCGGAGCAGTTGCCGCCCGCGCCGCAGAACATGCTCGAGAGCGTCGTCGCGTTCGGCTGGGAGGGGCTGAGCGAGGAGGCGTTCACCGGGCTGCTGCGCAACTTCGGGACGTGGCACGAGCGCAACAGCGCGCCCGGCACCCCGGCGACCGGGGTCTACGGGCTCTTCCTGGTGCAGCACCGCAGCGCCGGCTACTTCTCGCTGGTCGCGCAGGTCGACGCCGGGCTGCCCGACGCGAACGCGCTGTCCGACGAGTTCGCCTCTGCGGTCGTCGGCGACACCGGCGTGCAGCCGATCTTCACCGACCGGCGGACGGCGCCGTGGCTGCACAAGCTGACCTGGCCGGGCACGGGCGAGCCCGGCGACGCGACAGCCCGCCGCTACAAGATCAAGGCCGCGTACCTGCGCAGGTCGCTGACCGATCCGCAGCTCGCCGCCGTCTACCGGGCCATGACCGGCGAGACCGGCACCCCGGAGTCCGGACTGCTGCTCGTCGGTTACGGCGGCGAGGTGCGCAGGGTGGCGCCCGGGGCGACCGCCACCGCGCAGCGTGACGTGGTGATGAAGGCGGTCTACCAGACGATCTGGGCCGACCCGGCCGAGGACGAGGCCCGTCTGGCCTGGGTCCGGAACTTCTATCGCGACGTCTACGCCGGGACCGGCGGCGTCCCGGTCCCGGACGACGTCAACGACGGCTCCTACATCAACTATCCCGACGCGGACCTCGTCGATCCGGCGTGGAACACCTCCGGCGTGCCCGGTCGCATCCTGTACTACAAGGACAACTACCCACGGTTGCAGCGGATCAAGGCCCGCTACGATCCGCGCGCCGTTTTCGGGCACGCGCTGTCGATCGAGCTGCCCTAAACGTCGCCCGGCACGCGCGCGCCACCCGGGTCGGCGTCACGTTGTCCTACCTGGATACCGAAATTGCCCTTGATGTACGGGACGACGGCAGCGGCTTCGACCCGGCAGCCGCCCGGGACGGCTTCGGTCTGATCGCGATGCGCCAGCGGATCGAGAGCCTGGCCGGCACCCTGCGGATCGAGTCGGAGCCGGGCCTGGGCACGGGCATCTCGGCGCGCGTCCCCGCGGCGGCGGCGTGATCCGGCTGCTGATCGTCGACGACCACCCCGTCGTACGGGACGGCCTGGGCGCGCTGTTCGCCCGCGAGCCGGACTTCGAGGTCGTCGGCGAGGCGGGCGACGGCGCCGAGGCGCTCCGGCTCGCCGAGGCGCACCGGCCCGACGTGATCCTCATGGACCTGCACATGCCCGGCATGGACGGCGTGACCGCGATGCGGCACCTCGGCGCCGGGGCGCGCGTGCTGGTGCTGACCACGTACGACACCGACGTTCACGTGCTGCCGGCGATCGAGGCGGGCGCCACCGGCTACCTGCTCAAGGACGCGCCCCGCGACGAGCTGCTGCGGGCGGTCCGCGCGACGGCGCGGGGCGAGGCGGTGCTGGCGCCGTCGGCGGCGGGTCTGCTGATGGACCGCGTACGGTCCCCGGCCGCCGCCCTGCTCAGCAAGCGCGAGCTCGAGGTCCTCCGGCTCGTGGCGGGCGGTGCCACCAACCGGGAGGCGGCCGCGAAACTCTTCGTCACCGAGGCCACCGTCAAGTCGCACCTGCTCAACATCTACGGCAAGCTCGGCGTCGGCGACCGGGCCGCCGCCGTCACCGAGGCGTTCCACCGCGGCCTGCTCACGCCGCGCCCCGCCGAGCCCGTCAGAGGAGCGCGAAGTTGTCGCGGAACCGGCCCGCCGGGTCCCAGCGGCGCTTGAGGTCGCGCAGCCGGCTCAGGTGCCCCGGCGGGAACGCCCGCGCCACCGCGTCCGGCCCGGTGTCGGTCTCGAAGCTGAGA
>CAKUMG010000955.1 GCA_934667465.1 uncultured Actinoplanes sp.
GCCAAGGTGGCGGCGTGAAGGCGGCGCGGGTCGTCGCCCCCGGGCGGATCGAGATCGTGGACGCGCCGCTGCCCGAGCCCGGCCCGAACGAGGTGCGGGTCAAGCTCAAGGGCATCGGCATCCGCGCCGGCCGCTTCGCGCTCTACGTGCCGGAGGGCTGGACCCGCTCCCGCGACGGCACGATGGTCTACTTCCGCGGCGACGGCCGCACCCTGGGCATCGACCAGACCGACACCCCGCAGCCGGACCCGGTCGCCGACTGGGAGGGCAAGGCCGAGTACCGCACGTCCATCGGCGACTTCCCGGGCTACGACGAGATCCACATCAAGCCGGTCGACTACTTCGACAAGGCCGCCGACTGGGAGTTCACGTTCAACCGCGGCGGCAGCCGCCGGCACGTCAACAACCGCGGGGTCATCACCAGCAAGAATCAGGCGTACGGCTTCTGGTGGGAGACGTCGCAGTCCGACTGGTCCGGGGCCCGCAAGGACCTCGAGCTGATCTTCGACAGCTTCCGCCCCGCGGCCGGCTGAAGGCCGCGGCGGCCTGCTGAAGGCGGCCGGCTGAAGGCGGCGGCCTGCTGAAGCCGGCGGCCGGTTGGAGGCGGCGGGCTGGAGGCCTCAGCGGCTGACCGGCCCGTCGCCGGGCTCGGATCGCGCGCGCTCCCAGAAGCTGCGGACGGCGGGCACGACCTCCGAGACCGCGGGGATGCCCGGGCCCGCCGCCTCCTTCACGCCGACGGTGAGCGCCGGCGACGACCTCGCCAGCGCCCCGGCCATCCGGTCGATGTCGGTGATGATCGAGCCGGTGAGGACCAGCACGCCGGTGTCGTCGATCTCGGAGCGGACCGTACGCATCGTCTGCCGCCGCGCCTCGCGCAGCCCGTCGAGCAGGTCCTCGAGCTCGCCGGCGTCCTCGGTCGTGTCGGCGTCCGGGTCCGTCTCCAGCGTCGCGTGCGCGGCGAATGCCTCCGAGGCGGCCGTGAGCAGCGGACCGATCTGATCCGGTACGCCGGGGTGGTGCGGTGTCGCGGCGGCGTCGAACATCGACCGGGCGACCGAGTTCACCTGGTGCACCCCGTGCTCGAGCACCCGGAACGTGTGGTGCACCGGCGCGACCTCCGTGAGCGGCGTCGTCAGCGACCAGCGGGCCTGCCGGTCCAGGTCGTCCACCGCGTCGACCGCCTCGCCCAGCGTCTCGCCCAGCTGGCGGGAGCGCGCCAGCCACTGCGTGGCCTGGTCCCGGCCGTACCCGCGGGCCGCGCCGGTCCCGAGGTCGCCGAGCAGGCGCGAGATCTCGGTGGACAGGTGCGCCAGCTTGCAGTGCGCCCGTTCCAGCGGCGTCATCCCCCCGACCAGCGGTGACAGGATCATGCCGACCACGATTCCGAGCCCCGTCGCCCCGACCCGCTCCCACATGACGCTCTCGGAGACGGCGCTGCCCGCGACCAGGACGCCCAGCGACGTGGCGGGCACGGTGACCGCGCCGTCGCCCAGCCGCAGCAGCCGGCCGACGACGAGCCCGCACCCCGCGATCACGGCGATCGACACCGGGCTCGGGCCGAACATCCGCCACACCGCCACCGCGAACCCGACCCCGGCGAGCGTGCCGATCAGGCGCTTGGCGCCGTCCCGGGCCGAGGCGTGCGCGCTCAGGTGCACCGACAGGATCGCGGTGATCGCCGCGGTCACCGCGCCGACCAGCTGCAAGGTCTCGGCCGCGAACCAGGCGATGCCGGCCGCGATCGCCGCCACCAGCGTGGACCGGGCCGTGGCCGGGTCGATCCGCTCGTACCACCGGCGGGCCGTACGGCGCAGTTCCGGCGACAGGTGCGGCCGGGCCCGGGCGAGCGCGGCCCGCGCGGCAGCCTCCACCACCGGTTTGACCGTGCGCCTGAGCAATGCCGTGACCAGCGCGCAGAGCAGGAGGCTCGCGGCGACGGTCGTGAGCGGGTTCGCGGACTCGACGAGCGACTGGAGCAACGCGCTGTGGCTTTCTCTTCACGGAGGGTTGGTTCATCCGCAAATTACCGTCGGGTTCGCGGCGATTATGCCGAACGCGGGAATTGTGACGCGGGCCGCGCCACCGGCCGGGGATTGGCTACTGGTGGATCACCGGCGCTGCCGCAGGATCGAGACGTGAGCGACTACCGACTGAGCGACGACCCGGCCGACCTCGATCTGGGTCGGGTGGTGCACTGGATCGGCACCGATGCCTACTGGGCGAAGGGGCGCAGCGCCGAGGTGATCGAGCGGTCGTTCGCCCACTCGGTGCCGGTGGGCGTCTTTGCGGCCGGTGGGGAGCAGGTGGCGGTTGCGCGGCTCGTCTCCGATCACGCCACGTTCGTGTGGTTGTGCGACGTGTACGTGGATCCTTCGCACCGCGGCAGGGGGATCGGCACGATGCTGGCGGACTGGGCCGTCGCGTGGGCCGGGAGCCGGGGGATCGCGCGGGTACTGCTGGCGACGCTGGACGCGCACGGGGTGTACGGGAAGGCAGGGTTCGCGCCGCTCGGGCACCCGGAGCGGTTCATGGAGATCGACACCCGCCCGCCCTTCTGAGCCCCGGCGCGCGATTCGCGAAACGGGGCGGCCGGCGGGCGGCGGGCGGCGGGGTCAGGCGGTGGCGAGGACGTCGTCGGCGGGGCAGCGGTTGCGCATGACGTAGCGGTCGATGAAGGCGGCCACCGTGTCGCGGGTCTCGCGGGCGGCTCCCTGCCGGGCGAGGCCCTCGTACGCGGCGACGAAGCAGGCGCGGGCGGCACGGGCGAGCAGGGGGTCGGAGAGGCCGTCGCGGGCGGCGATCGCGAAGTTGCCCGGGCGGGTGCGCAGCGGCTCGGTGGCGCCGAGGGCCCGGACGGCCGCGCGGGGCTCGTCGAGCAGAGTGGTCAGGACGGCGACCGGGACCTTCCAGCCGGTGCCGGGCTGGCTGTCCGCGACGTCGAGCTCGAGGTGGCCGCGGGCGGTGACCGGGGAGGCGAGGCCGGCGACGTGGCGGGCCAGGTCGCCGGCGGTGGGGCGGCCGTCGGCGCCGCGGCGGCGGGACCAGGCGCGGAACGTCAGGCCGGCCGCGTCCGGGGTGTCGAGCACGTGGTTGGCCCAGCTCATGGC
>CAKUMG010000956.1 GCA_934667465.1 uncultured Actinoplanes sp.
TCAGGTAGACCCACGACAGCAGGCCCAGGCTGACCGTCGGCACCAGCGCGTCGAGCAGCGCCGCCCGGTTGCGCGCGCCGGAGCGGGCCCGGGCGAACAGCAGCAGGCCGCCCGCCACCAGCGGATACATCAGCAGGTACAGCGCGTCGGAGAAGCTCGGGGAGGTGGGCGTGCCGCCGGACATCACGACGGCGTTGTAGAGCGTGTCGCCGGTGACGAAGACGACGAGCCCCACGGCGATGAGGTACCAGGGCAGGCGCCGGGCGGGCCGGTGCACGTGCACGCCGGTCACGATCGCGGCGGCGCCGCCGAGGCCGATCGCGAGCCAGGCGACGATGTGCGCCTCGGGCCACGCGAAGTACACGGCGCTGAGCAGCACCATCCACGCCAGGTAGCAGGCGCGGCCGAACCCTGTCGTCATGCCCTCCCGTTCGGCACGGGACGCGCAATCTTGACCGTTTCCTGAGTCAGGCCCAGGGAACGTCGTGCGCTGTTGTCACCGTTTGACCGGTTTCCGCGGCTTCCTCGATCGCGAGCGCGACGAGGTGGTCGTGCGCGCCCTCGGCCAGGGGGTAGGGCGCCGGCCCGTCGCCGCGCCTCCACGCGGCCGTGGCGTCGAGCAGGGTGGCGATCGCGATCTCCTCGTCGCTCCAGCGCCGCCCCGGGTACGGGTTGCGGTGCAGCACCCGGTCGCCGAGCGTGATCGTGTCGGTGTCGAAGCCGTCCAGGTCGAGGTCGTAGCCGGTCTGCCGGCGCACCAGCGGCGACCGGACCACGGTCCGCGGCCCGGCCATCCGGACCACCTCGTCGTCGCGCAGCTCGCCGTGGCTGCCGCGCACCAGCAGCCGGCGGAACCGCAGCTGGTTGTGCCACTGGTTGTCGGTGAAGTCGTAGAGCCCCGAGCGCCCGTCGCCGAAGTCGAGCGTGGCGATCGTGGTGGTGGCCGGGTGCGGCTCGTCGTCGCCGGTCCAGCCGTCCCGGGTCAGCGGGTCCACCAGCGGCGCAACCGTGCGGGTGGCCCGGACGGTCACCGGTGTGCGGCCCGCGCCGAGCAGCCCGCGGATCATCGACACCGCGTGGTAGAGATGCGTCGAGGAGACCTGCACCTGCGACGGCGTCCCGATCACGCCCGCGCGCACGACGGCGGCCCGCGCCGCGTGGGCCGGCATCAGCAGGTACTGCTCGGCCACCTGGACCAGCCCGGACTCCCCCACCGCCGACCAGAGCGCGCGCAGCCCGCCCTCGTCCGGAGCGGGCGGCGTCTCGGCCAGCACGCCCAGGCCCCGCTCGGCCGCCTCGATGATCACGCCCGGGTTCGTCTCCCACGGCACGGCCGTCACGACGAAATCGGGCCGCACTGCCTCGACTGCTTCACCCAGCGACGCGTACGCAGGCACGGGCAGCTCCCGCGGCGTGCGCACCACTGCTCCGGCGCAGTCGACGCCCTCCAGGCCCGCCGCGATCCGCCAGAACATCTCGGCGCGCCAGCCGGCGCCCACCGTCACGAAGGAGGTCATGATCCGACCGTACGCTGTCTCGGGCGTCACGGTTTCCGGCGGCCGCCCCCGGGCATCACGGCCCGCGTGACCACCCGCTGGAAGGCGATGACGGTAGCCCTCGTCGCCGGATTCATGACCCTGCTCGACGTCAGCATCGTCAACGTCGCGCTCCCCTCCATCCGCGACGACCTCGACCTGAGCCCCGGCGAGCTGCAATGGGTGCTGTCCGGCTACGCGCTCACGTTCGGGCTGATGCTCGTCCCGGCCGGCCGCTTCGGCGACGCCCGCGGCCGCCGCGGCGTCTTCATCGCGGGCCTGGCCGGCTTCGTACTGGCCAGCGCGGCCGCCGGCTTCGCGCCGGGCGCCGGCTGGCTCGTCGCCGCCCGTCTGGTGCAGGGCGCCGCCGCGGGTGCCGTCACCCCGCAGGTCACCGGCCTGATCCAGCAGCTGTTCGAGCCCGCCGAGCGCGGCAAGCCGTTCGGCCTGTTCGGCGCCACGGTCGGCGTCTCCACCGCGATCGGCCCGCTGCTCGGCGGCCTGCTCATCGAGCTCCTCGGCCCGTCGCAGGGCTGGCGCTGGATCTTCTTCATCAACCTGCCGATCGGCATCGCCGCCATGATCCTGGGCCGGATGTGGATCCCCGCCCCGGAACGCCGGGAGTCCGACGACAGCCTCGACCCGGTCGGCGTGGCCCTGCTCGGCGCCGGCGTCCTGCTCCTGCTGCTGCCCCTGGTCCAGGAGCGCGAATGGCAGAGCCCCGCCAAGTGGCTGCTCACCGTCGCCGCGGCCGCCGTCCTCGCGGGCTTCGTCGCCTGGGAACGCCGCTTCGCCGCCCGGGGCCGCACCCCCGTCGTCGAGCTCGGCCTGTTCAAGGTCCACTCGTACGGCCTCGGCGCCCTGATCGGTTTGTGCTACTTCGCGGGCTTCACGACGATCTTCTTCATCTACACCCTGTACCTGCAGAGCGGCCTCGGCTACAGCGCCCTCGCGGCCGGCGTCGCCCTGACCCCGTTCGCGATCGGCTCCGCAGTGTCGGCAGCGCTCGGCGGCCGGGTCGTCAACCGGTTCGGGCGCCCGCTGGTCGTCGCGGGCCTCTCCCTGGTCACCGCGGGTCTGGTCGCCACGATAGTCGCGCTGCACTTCGTCCCCGGCCACAACGCCGGCTGGGCCGCCGCCGTCCCCCTGCTCGTGGCGGGCATCGGCAGCGGCCTGGTCATCAGCCCCAATCAGACCCTCACCCTCGCCGAGGTCCCGGTCCGGCGGGCCGGCAGCGCGGGCGCCGTCCTGCAGACCGGCCAGCGCATCGGCACCGCCCTGGGCATCGCCGTCGTCGGCGCGGTCTTCTTCAACCGCCTCGACGCCACCGGGGGCAGCTGGTCCCTGGCCTTCCGCACCGCCCTCTTCGTCACCATCGCCCTGGTCGCCCTGGCGCTGATCACCGCCATCCTCGACGTCCGCGCCGAACGCCGCAACGCACCGCCCGCCCACGACCGGGCGGTCGAGGCTGCGGGCGGCGAACCACAGCATCGCGGCCAGCGCGAGACCGAGACCACCGACGTCGGAGACGAGATGCTCGTTGTACGGCGGGTCAAGGCGCACGGTCGAAAAGT
>CAKUMG010000957.1 GCA_934667465.1 uncultured Actinoplanes sp.
GCCGGACGCCGCCGATCTGCTGCGCGGCGGCCTGCTCGCGCGGCTGCGGACCGGCTTCCGGCCCGCCCGCGGGGCTGCCTGGCGCAACGCCGCGGCTGTCGCCGGTCTGGTCGGGGCGATCCTGCTCACAGCCGGACCGCTGAGCCGGCTGGCGACCGCGCTGAAAGCCCTGTGGCTCTACCCGGAGGCGGAGTTCGCGGCGACGCACCTGATCGAGGTCGGCGCACGAGCCGGGCTGTGGCTGGCCGTCGTAGTCACGGCAGTGGCGGGGCTGCGCCGGACGACGGCCCTGCTCGCGGTCGGGGCAGCCCTGGGCGAGGTGGGCTGGCTCGTGGCGATGACGCCGGCCGACGACTTCCGAGTCGTCCGGATGCAGTGGGTGGTGATGCTCGGCGCGCTCGTCGCCGCGATGCTGGTCACGGCTCGGCGCGGCAACCCCGTTACAAGGGCGTGGCGCACGCCGGCCGGCGTGGGGGGCCGCTTCCTGGTGCTGCTGGCCGCGGCCGTGGCCGTTCCGGTGGCGGGGGCGTTGTCGAACCGCGCACTCGGGCTCCAGTGGGAGATGTACGTGACGCCCGGGCTGGTGGCACAGGCCGCACTGATCACCGCCGGACTGCCGCTGGTGGCCGCGGGCCTGACGGCCGCAGTGCTGCGCGCATGGGAGGGCCGCGCACGGGAGAGCCGCGGGCGGGGAACGCTCGCCTGAGCGCCGGACACGACGGGCCCCCGGGAGAACCCGGGGGCCCGTCGTGCGTACGGACCGATTGTCAGGCGACCAGGCCCGCGCGGAAGCCGGCGGCCACCGCGTGTGCGCGGTCGCGGGCGCCGAGCTTGCGGAAGAGCCGCCGCGCGTGGGTCTTCACCGTGTCCTCGGACACGAACAGCTCCCGGCCGATCTCCGCGTTGCTCTTGCCGTCGGCCATCCCCCGCAGCACCTGCAGCTCCCGCTCGGTGAGCGTGAGCCGCCGGCCCGTCGGGGCGGCCTCGCCGGGCCGCGCCTCGTTGCCGGGCCAGACCAGCGGGCGCCCGGTGACCGGGTCGATGTCCGGGCCGTCGCCGCGCTGGGCGGGGACCATCGGGTTGGGCAGCACGGCCGGGATGCCTGCCGCGTTCGGGCTGCCGGCCATCGCCATACCGTCGCGGTGCAGACCGCGGGCGGTGGCCGAGTTGTTGTTGCGGCCCGCCTGGCCCACCGCGGCGGGCTGGGCGTTCGCGCCGTTGATCGGCATGCCCTGGGGGCGCACCGGCAGCAGCAGGAGGAGCAGCGCCTTGGCGACGACGCTGACCAGGTCGTGCTCGACGCCGCGGATGACGCCGCGGGCGCCGGCGGCGACCGTGGCGGCGGCGACCCGGGGGTCTTCCGCGCCGAACAGGACGACCTGCGCCTGCGGGGCGCGGGCGAGAACGCGCCGGGTGAAGCCGACGCTGTCGGGACGGGTCACGGCGGTGTCGGCCAGCACGACCTCGGCCGGCCGCTCAGCCAGACGGATCATGGCCTCGGTCTCGCTCACCGCTGTCCGGACGACACCTGTCATGCCGAGCCGGGCCGCGGTGGACGCGACTGTCTGGGCCGCCAGTGGGGTACGGACGCACACGAGGACGGTACGCACAGTGATCCTCCTTCTCTCTCAGAGGAGATCACGCGAGGGCCGCAGCATTACGCGCTTTAGATGGAAAAAATAGGAAACATCGGTACGGGTTACGGGGCCGGTGGGATACGGCTCACGAAGACATCGACAAGTCGTGTGTGATCCGGCGTGTGCCGGGGTAGATGGGCGGCAGGCCTGAGCCAGGGCCCTCACGACAACACTCCGCGGTGCCGCGCGGAAGGAGATTGTTGATGTCCAACGTTCGCAGACTGCCGGGTCCGATCGCCGATCTCTGGGATTGGCAGAGGCTCGGTCTTTGCCGGGGCCGGGACAGCGCCCAGTTCTTCCACCCCGACGGCGAGCGCGGGTCGTCCCGCAATCGCCGGGAGGCGAAGGCCAAGACGATGTGCGGTGCCTGCCCGGTGCGGGCCGAGTGCGCCGCCCACGCCCTGGCGGTCCGTGAGCCGTACGGGGTCTGGGGAGGTCTCAGCGAAGCGGAGCGGCTGCGGCTGCTCGCGGTCGGCTGGGAGGACCTTGTCGATCGGGCTCACGGTCGCGTCGACCTCGACCGGCTGGAGGCCCGCCTCGGCCGGCCCCACAAGTCGGCGGTGCCGGCACAGCGACAGGCGCCGGCTGCCTGACGGCGTCCCGAGCGCGGCATCACCACCACACAGCTGACGACGCGGTTCCCTGCGGGGCGCCGCGTCGTTGTGTACAGCGGCATGTCGGCCGCATCCCTGGACATGCAAGCCACCGTATGAGCGAACTTGTCCAACGAGGCGGACCGAAAGTGCGGCTTTCGCGTGACACGGTGTCACGCTCTTGACAGTTACGGGGCGTAAAAGCGCTCAGCCGACCGTAACTTCTACGGAGTGCCACCCCGTGGCTCCGTCGGGTGCGGGCGGCGCCTCGTCCTCCGTCTGGGTGGCGCCGGTCCGGTCCGTCGCCCGTACGCGCAGCCGATGGCGGCCCACCGGGGCCGTCCAGCGCCACGACCACTGCACCCACGTGTCGTCGGAGACCGCGGGCGCGAGCGTCGCCTCCGCCCAGGGCCCGTCGTCCACGCGCACCTCGACCCGGGCGATCCCGGTGTGCTGCGCCCAGGCCACGCCGGCCACGACGAGCTCACCCGCCGCCCGGTCCGCCCCGTCGCGCGGGGTGTCGATCCGGGACCCCGTCTTGATCGGGCCCATCGCCGACCAGCCCCGCGGCACCCAGTACGCGTCGAAGTCCGCGAACCGGGTCAGCTCGATCTCGGTGACCCACTTGCAGGCGGACACGTAGCCGTAGAGGCCGGGCACGACCAGCCGCGCCGGGAACCCGTGCTCGACCGGCAGCGGCCGCCCGTTCATCCCGACCGCCAGCAGCGCGTCCCGGCCGTCGCGCAGCACCGCGGTGGGGCTGCCGCAGGTCCAGCCGTCGGCCGAGCGCGCCACCGCCTGGTCCGCCTCCGGCAGCGGATCCGCCTCGTCCAGGAGGTCCTTGAGCGAGGTGCCCAACCACAGAGCGTTGCCGATG
>CAKUMG010000958.1 GCA_934667465.1 uncultured Actinoplanes sp.
GTCCACGTCCGTGAAGCCGTAGATCCCGGCCAGCTGCCCGCTCGACACGGACCGCCCGTTCCAGCGCGCCACGTCCGGGTCGGCGGCGAGCGCCGCGACCGCCCGCCCGGCGTACAGGGGAGTTTCGGAAATGGCGAAGTGCGGCTCGCGCTCGCAGGCGGCCCGCCAGGTCTGCTCGGTGACGCCGTAGTGTTCCAGCATGAGCTCGGAGCGCAGCCAGCCCGGTGTGAGCGCGACCGCTGTCGCCCCGCGCGGGCCCAGTTCGTGCCCGAGCGCGAACGCCATCCGTACGACAGAGGTCTTCGCCAGGTCGTAGAAGAATGACACCCGGTAGTGGTCCCGGTTGTAGCCGGCGGTGCCGTCGGTGACCTCGACCACCAGCCCGCCGGGCCGCCGCAGCAGCAGCGGCAGGGCGGCATGGCTCGTGACGATGTGCGTGTCGATCGCGAGCCGCAGCGTCCGCAGCCCCGCGTCGAGCGGCTGCTCCCACAGCGGCTCGTCCCAGGTGACCATCAGCTCGGCGCCCCAGATGTCGTTGACCAGCACGTCGAGCCGCCCCTGCTCGGCGTCGATCCGCTCGACCAGCGCCCGCACCTCCTCCGGCACGAGATGGTCGGCGGCGACCGCGATGCCGGTCCCACCCGCGGCGGTGACCAGCTCGGCCGTCTCCTCGATCGTCTCCGGGCGGTCCATCTCGGAACGCCGCTCCCGGGTCGTCCGCCCGGTCACGTACACGGTCGCGCCGCGCGCGCCCAGCCCCACCGCGATCCCCCGGCCCGCACCCCGGGTGCCCCCGGCGACGAGCGCCACCTTGCCTCGCAAGTCCTGTTCCATGCGAGCAGGCTCGCACCGATACCTGTCAGCCGATGTCAGCCTTTCCGGAAGAAGCCGGCACAGGGACCCGGCCCATCAGCCGTCAGCGCGTCGGGGTCGCCGGCCTCGATGCTGGTGCGCCCGGCACGTTGCTCCATCCGGCCGCTGCCGCACGCCGGGCACCGTCGCGTCTTCGCGCTCCGGCGGACCGCGGAACAGTCCGACGAGTCACCGCGGTCTGCACAGGAGAGCGTCAGCTTGTCGCGCCGCGGGGAGATCCGATACCGCGTCGTCTCCACCACGCGTTGCCACCTGTCACCGGCCCGGCCGCGCCCGGTCAGGCGGAGGGCAGGCGGGGGACGCTTGCTAAAAGGCGGCGGGTGTACGGGTGGGTCGGCGCGCCGAGCACCGCCCGCGTGTCCCCCTGCTCGACCAGGCGGCCGTGTTCCAGGACGGCGGTGTGGGCGCAGAGTTCCGCGACCACGCCGAGGTCGTGCGAGACGAGCAGCACGGTCAGGTCGCGCTCGGCGCACAGCGAGGCGAGCAGGTCGACGACGCGGACGCGGGTGGTCAGGTCGAGGGCGCTGACCGGTTCGTCGGCGAGCAGGACGCGGGGGTGGCAGACGATCGCGCGGGCGATGGCGATCCGCTGGCGCTGCCCGCCGGAGAGCTCGTGCGGATAGGCGCGCGCGATCCGGTCGGTGTCGGTGAGCCGGACCTCTTCCAGGGCGGCGTGCACGGCGTCGCGCAGGGCGGTGCCACGCAGGCCCCGGATCCGGCGCAGCGGCTCGGCAATCTGCTTGCCCGCGCGCATGAGCGGGTCGAGCGCGGTGAGCGGCTCCTGGAAGACGGTGGCGGCGACCTTCCCCCGTACGGTGCCGCGTTGCCGCTCGGACGCCTTGATCATGTCCACGCCGCCGAGTTCGACGGTGCCGGTGGCGGTCAGGCCGGGCGGGAGCAACCCGATGACGGCGAGGGAGGTCAGCGACTTGCCGGAGCCGGACTCGCCGAGCAGACCCGTACGGTCACCGGCGCTCATGCTGAACGACACGTCCTCCACCAGCGCCTGCCCGGCGGCGTTGCGGATGGTGAGCCCGGCGACGAGCAGCAGCGGGCCGCCCGGTCCCGCGCGCCCGGCCCGGTTGGTCGCCGCGGTCATCGGAGCCTCCAGCGGGCCGGGCCGGCCATCAGAGCTTCCGCCGGGCCGGACCGCGTCACCGGCGTTCCCGCCGAGCCGGACCGCATCATCGGAGCTTCCGCCGGGCCGGACCGCGTCATCGCCGCCTCGAGCGGCTCGGGGCGCATCATCGGGACCTCCGTCGGGTCGGGTCGGTGAGGTCGCGCAGGCCGTCCGCGGTCAGGTTGACGCCGACCACCAGGACGACCAGCGCGATGCCCGGGGCGAGCGCGGCGACCGGCGCGGTGAGCACCGTGGCCTGCGCCTCGAAGAGCATCCGCCCCCACGACGCGTTCGGCGGCGGCGTGCCCAGGCCCAGGTAGGACAGGCTCGCCTCGGCCAGCACCGCCAGCCCGGCCTGCAGCGCCAGGTTGACCAGCACGACCGGCGCGATGTTCGGCAGCACGTGACTCACGACGATGCGCGGCCAGGAGACGCCGGCGACCCGAGCGGCGGTGATATAGTCACGAGACAAGACCTGCTTGACGAGGACGCGAGTCAGCCGCGCCACGATCGCCCCCATCGCGAGCCCGATCGCCAGCACCGCGGTCCCCAGCGAGGCGCCGGCCCCGGCCACGATCAGCATCGCCAGCAGCAGCGTCGGGAACGCGATCAGGATGTCGAGCACCACGGCCGCCGCGTCGTCCAGCCAGCGCGTGGCGAAACCGGCGAGCAGCCCGGCGCTCACCCCGAGGATCCCGCCGACGGCCACGGCGCCCAGCGCGGTGCCGAGCGCGATCCGCCCGCCGATGAGCAGCTGCGTGAACAGGTCCCGGCCCAGCTTGTCGGTACCGAGCAGGTGGTCTCCGCCCGGCGGGGTCAGCCGCCCGCCGGACGTGTCGTCGGGGCTGAAGGGCAGCCACACGTACGAGAGCAGCACCCCACCGGCGACGAGCAGCACCAGCACGAGCCCGAGCGCGAGATGCACCGACCGCCGCCGGCTCAGCGCCCGCCCCCGCGAACGCGACGCCCTGCCACCGCCCCTGGAGGACGCGAAACCGCCCCCGGACCCGGAGGACGCGCCACCGCCCCCGGAGGACGCGCCGCCCGCGGAAGACGCGCCGCCCGCGGAAGACGCGCCGCCCCCGGAGGACGCGCCCGGCCCGGCG
>CAKUMG010000959.1 GCA_934667465.1 uncultured Actinoplanes sp.
GGGCGGGTAGTCCGCGGCCGGCGGCCTGATTGACGAGCTCGGCCAGCAGCGCCAGGGCGGTCTGTTCCTGGCGGTGGACGGCGTGCAGGCCGGCGGTGATCTCGTCGTCGGACAGCGGCCACAGCGGCGACGCGGTGAGCTTGGCCGCGTCGTCACCGAGTTGCTGCAGGTCCGCCAACATGCCGCCGAGTGTCGAACATGTGTGCTAATCGGCGCCAATTGATCAAGCGTCAGGGAGATCGACTTTCACCATCTGCACGGCAGGGCGGCAGGGCGGCGGGGCGGCAGGGCGGCAGGGCGGCAGGGCGGCAGGGCGGCAGGGCGGCAGGCAGGTGAGCCGGGCCGGCGGCCACTGAAAGAGACGCGCTGCGTCAGGTGCGGGAGCGCGGCAGGCAGCACTTCTTGTACTTGGCACCGGATCCGCACCAGCAGGCGTCGTTGCGGGCGGGGGGCCACGGGGTCGTGCCGGCCACACTCTCGGTGTGGTCGAGGTAGTCGCCCAAGGCCTCCGGGGTGGTGGGGTCCCCTCCCGCTCTGGTGGCGAAGGCGTAGAGGTCGTCGGCAGAGCCTCGAACGAAGCCCAGCCCCTGCTCACCCCTGGCGGACAGCGCCGCCAGGGCGGTTTCGACCTGTGCCCGGTGGGCGTCCCAGGTGGAGCCGAACTCCTCGGCGAGCGCCGGCCAGCGCAGCAGCAGCCGGTCGAATTCCGGGGCCGGCCAGAAGACTTCGGCCCCGGAATTCCGGGGTTCCGGCTCCTCGGCGGTCGTGCGCATGCGGTCGGCCAGGTCGTCGAAGGGGTCGAGCGGCTCGTCGAGTTCGCGGCGCAGGCGGTGGCGGGACTGCAGGAGGGCGTACGCGAGCTCGACCTTGGCCTCGTCGTCCGGCCGGCTGAGGACGATCTTGAGTGCGGCGGTGAGCCACTGCTCGGCGACGGCGGCGTGGCCGGCTTCCTCGAGGGCCTCCGGCAGGTACGCGGCGGCGTCCGGCTCGCGGATCAGCAGCGGCCGGAGCTCCGTGAACGCGGTCATGGCCTCGTCGGCGCGGCCCGAACGGGCGAGCAGGCCCGCGCGGGACGAGCGGGCCCAGCCGTCGTCGGCGCCGCCGCGGGCCAGGGTCGCCGCCTGGTCGGTCAGGTGGGCCGCGCCGGACAGGTCGCCCTGGCGCTCGCTGATCTCGGCCGCGAGCAGCAGCGCGTAGGTGGCATCGCCCGGGTCGGCCAGGCGCTCCTCGGCGACGGCGGCGATCAGCTGGGCGACGGCGGCGGGAGCCTCACCGTCGGTGAAAGAAGCCATGCCGAGCGCGTCGAGGTCGTCGCTGGTGAGCATCGGGGAAACGGACATACGGCACTGTAGCGCGCCCGCCGCGGCGTACGCCTGCGGGGCAATTTCCTTAAATAAAGCTAATTAAATGATCGGTACGCCGATCCGGGCGCGCTACCGATCGACAATCTTCACTGCAGTGGAGCGCCGATGAGCGCAGAACGAGCGCGAGGGCGCGCAAGACAGCGCAGCGCGACGGAGGGAGTGCCATGACGATGCGGTGGCGCAGGTGGGCGTCGTACGGGACGGCGGCCGTGCTCGTGACGGCGGGAGTGCTCGTGCAGACCGCGACGGCGGCGGCCGCGGCGACCGTCTGCAACCGGCATTGCGACGGCCGGGACGCGGGGCTCGCCGCCGCCGACCGGCAGCCGGTGACGAGCACGCTGTACGGGCGGACGTTCGTGCTGCACGTGGACGACAGCGTGGCGATGGGCTGGGCCACGATCGCGGGCGGGAAGGCCGGCGACGAGGTGTGGCTGGACCGGTCGATGGACGGCGGGCAGACGTGGGGCGCGGGCAGCCGGCTCGGGGCGGCGAGCGTGGCGGCGGGCGGGTCGGCGGCGCGTACGGGCATGTTCAACGTGGACGACTGGGCGGGCCGCGGCGTGGGCGCCCTGCGCGCGTGCGGCAGGGCCGGCGACCGGCCGGAGATCGCGTGCACCGCGTGGGCGCGCAGCACCTGGAACGCCGCCACGCGGCGGACGGCGGCGGCGACCGCGCTGATGATGCGCTACCACCAGGGGACCGGGCTGTTCGACGACCAGAACTGGTGGACCAGTGCCAACGCGCTGACCGCGCTGATCGACAACGTCCGGGTGAGCGGGATGGCCAGCTACACCTATGCGATCGCGAACACCTACGACAGGCAGGTCGGCAGTTTCCAGGGCCAGTTCCGCAACGAGTACATCGACGACACCGGCTGGTGGGGGCTCGCCTGGGTCGCGGCGTACGATCTCACCGGCGACAGCCGCTACCTGAACACCGCGCGGGCGGACGCCGACCACATGCATGCCTACTGGGACGGCGTCTGCGGCGGCGGGGTCTGGTGGAAGACGGACCGCACGACGAAGGTGGCCATCGCGAACAGCCTCTACATCCAGCTCAACGCGGCCCTCGCGCAGCGGGTCCCGGGCGACACCACCTACCGGAACCGGGCCACCGCGGGATGGAACTGGTTCCGGGGCACCGGCATGCTGACCGCGCAGAACATCGTCATCGACCGGATCGACCTGGGCACGTGCCGGGGCGCGAGCGGCCCCCTCACGTACAACTCCGGGGTGTTGATCAATGCTCTGGTGCAGCTCAACAAGGCCACCGGCGACGCGAACGCGCTCACCGTCGCCCGGCGCGTCGGGGACGCCTCGTCGACGTCCGGCGCGCTCAACGTGAACGGCATCCTGCGCGAGCCGGGGGAGGGCGAGAGCTGCCGGGGCGACCAGCCGTCGTGGAAGGGCGAGTACGTGCGCGGGCTGGGGGTGCTCAACCGGGTCACCGGCGGCGCGTACAACGCCTATCTGACGCGGCAGGCCGACTCGGCGTACACGCGCAACCGCGACAGCCTGGACGCGTACGGGATCCACTGGGCGGGCCCGTTCGTGCCCAGCGCCCACGCGTGCCAGCACAGCGCGCTCGACCTGCTCAACGCCGCACCCTAGCGTCCGTACGGCATGATCGGGGCCGTGCGGAGACTGGTGGCGGCCCTGGGTCTCGTGACGGTGCTCGCCGGATGCGCGCCGGCGGGCGCCGGGACGACAGCGGGCGCCGGGACGACAAGAAATG
>CAKUMG010000960.1 GCA_934667465.1 uncultured Actinoplanes sp.
CGGAGTGGCGCGGCTTCTCGGTCACCATGCCCTGCAAGCAGGCGGCCGTCGCCGTCGCCGACCAGGTGGAGCTGCTCCTCGAGGAATACGCCGTGGACGCCGCGCGGGTGACCTTCGAGATCTCCGAGCCGGGCATGCTCGGCGAGGTCGAGCGCGCGCTGCCCACTCTCTACCGCCTGCGGGACCTGGGCGTGCGTCTCTCGGTCGACGATTTCGGTACGGGTGCCTCGTCGCTGGCCTATCTGCGCCGGCTCCCGGTCGACGAAGTCAAGATCGACGAGAGCTTCGTCCAGGGCATGGCGACCGACTCGGGCGACCTGGCGATCGTCCGCGCGGTCATCGGGTTGTCGCGTGAGTTCGGTCTCACGGTGGTCGCCGAGGGCGTCGAGAGCGAGCTCACCCTCGACCTGCTCGCCGAGCTGGGCTGCGAGATCGGCCAGGGCTACTTCTTTAGCCGGCCGCTGCCCGTGGAGCGCCTCAACACGTGGCTGAGCGTGCGGACGGAGCCTGAGGAGACGCCGACCGGCGAGGTCCGGCGCCTGCGTGCCGTCGGCTGACGCTTCATCCCGTACGCCTTCCGCGCCCCAGCCCGCGCCGCACGCCGCCCGCGTCGTCGTCCCGTCCTCAGCGCCGCTCCGGCCCGGTTTTCGGGGCCGTCCGGTCCCGTCACTTCTGTGCGCGGCGGACGGGTGGCCGCGGTGCCGTCCCCCCGTGCCACTCTCTCGGGGCGGCCCTGAGCTGGGACTTTGCGACACGGGGGTACCGATTTCACCTGGGACCCCGGGCCGTGTAAGCTTCTGTCTGCGCCCAGCGAGAGATCGCAGCGCAGGCCCCCTTAGCTCAGTCGGCAGAGCGTCTCCATGGTAAGGAGAAGGTCTACGGTTCGATTCCGTAAGGGGGCTCCAACCGGGTTCGTGATCCGCCCTCAGGCGCTGGATTTCAGCCTGGCTCGGCGGTGTAGCTCAGATGGCAGAGCAAGCGGCTCATAATCGCTGTGTCGCCGGTTCAAGTCCGGCCACCGCTACTGGTCCGGGAGAGATTCTCGGATTGCCGTACGAACCCGGACGAATGTCCGGCGTTTTGCATGTCCGCGGGGCAAGCGTCTACGCTGGCATGTCGAATGACATGTTCCACCCTCCGGTTCGAGGCGGGTGGGCGGAATCCTGAGCAGGAAGGCACCCCGCCGTGGCCAAGGCGACCGACGTCCGTCCCAAGATCACCTTGGCGTGCACGGAGTGCAAGGAGCGCAACTACATCACGCGCAAGAACCGTCGTAACGACCCGGACCGCATCGAGCTGAAGAAGTTCTGCCCCCGGGACGGCAAGCACACCCTGCACCGCGAGACGCGCTGACCCAAGCTTTTCCACGATGGCGGCCCCCCGGCACTCCGGGGGGCCGCCATCGTCGTTTCAGCGTCCACTCAGCCGACCGTGGCGGGCGCCCAGGCTCCCCTGCACGGGCAGTGCAGGGTAATTTCAGCGCATGCCCCTCGACCCGTCGTTCGTCGGCCGCAGCTGGCCGTCGACCCCGCCCTACCTGGTGGGCCGCGAGAAGATCCGTGAGTTCGCCACCGCGATCGGCGCCACCGACGCCGCGCACCACGACCCGGAGGTGGCCCGCGCGGCCGGCTACCCGGACGTCGTGGCGCCCCCCACGTTCCCCGTCGTGATCACCATGGCCGCGAGCCGGCAGATCATCGCGGACCCCGCCCTCGGCCTGGACTACAGCCGGGTCGTCCACGGCGACCAGCGCTTCGCCTACACCCGCCCGGTCGTCGCCGGCGACGCGCTCGTCTGCGTCAACACCGTCGACGAGATCACCTCCCGCGGCGGGCACGACTTCATCACGACCCGCACCGAGGTCAGCACCGAGGCCGGCGAGCCGGTCGTGACCGTCTGGTCCAAGCTCGTCCAGCGTGGGGAGGCATGACCGTGAGCGAGCAGCTGCCGCCGCAGACGTTCCGGGTGACCCGGGCCGACCTGATCCGCTATGCGGGCGCCTCCGGCGACTTCAACACGATCCACTGGAGCGAGCGCATCGCCACGTCGGTGGGTCTGCCCGGCGTGATCGCCCACGGCATGTTCACGATGGCCCTGGGCGGCCGCGCGCTCGCGGTCTGGGCCGGCGCCCCGGACGCAGTCGTGGAGTACGGCGTGCGCTTCAGCCGTCCGGTCCCGGTGCCCGACACCGACGAGGGGACCGAGGTCGTCGTGACCGGCGTCGTCAAGGAGGTCACGGCGGACGGGCTGACCCGGATCGACCTGACCGCGACCTGCAACGGCGACAAGGTTCTGTCCCTCGGAAAGGCCGTCGTCCGCAAGCGATGACCCGCGGGGGGTGGGGTGGGTTGGGCAACCCGCTCCTCAACCCGTACACTGGTCCGCCGTGGGGCCTTTCGCCCCTGTCTTCGCCGTGCGGGAGCATGTCGGAGCAGGGCGAGAACCTCACGTAGGGGTGTAGCTCAATTGGCAGAGCAGCGGTCTCCAAAACCGCAGGCTGCAGGTTCAAGTCCTGTCACCCCTGCGCACCGACCCGTATCGGCCCGGCGGCAGCGCCCGGCGCGGGCCGCCGGGACACCGAGCGCCGCGTCAGGCGCTGATGCGATATCCACGGATCGACGACGGAAGAGGGCGAAGTGGCCGAGAGGAACCGACCCGGTGACGACGCTGCAGGCGACCGCCCCGGTGACGAGTCGATCGACGATGTCGCGGCCTATGACGCCGAGCGCGCCAAGGAGCCGGTGACCGTCGGTGGAGGCGCCGCCCTCACCGAGAGCGACGAAGCCGCGGAGAAGCCCGCGAAGGCGAAGAAGAAGCGTGGCCCCGGCCGCATCGGTGGTTTCTTCCGCGAGGTCGTCAGCGAGCTGCGTAAGGTCATCTGGCCGACCCGCAAGGAGCTCCTGACCTACACCGGTGTCGTGATCGCCTTCGTCACCGTGATGACCACGATCGTGGCTCTCCTGGACTTCGGGTTCGGCAAGGCCATCCTGGCGACGTTCGGCAACTGAAGCTGATAGTTACGGAAGTGAGCAAGCGTGCCTGAGTACGACGACGAGACCGCCCTCTCCGCCGACGAGCAGTCGTCGGTGGCCACGGC
>CAKUMG010000961.1 GCA_934667465.1 uncultured Actinoplanes sp.
GCGCGGGACAGCGTCGCCTCCACCGGGGCGGCCCCGGGAGCCGTACCCTCCAGAACGAGGTCGTCGCCGTCCACCCGGCGACCGGTCAGCCGGGCCGGCGTCTTCTCGACCCGCAGCCGCAGCCGCCCCGCCGCGAAGTACGGCACGATCCACACGTCGCCCAGATCCAGCGGCGTCAGCGGCACCGGGTTCGCGTTCTGCCCCAGCTCCAGGCCGCCCTTGCTCTTGCGGCCGAGCCCGACCACCCCGACGACAACGCTCCAGTCCCCGGTGCGCCACTCCCCCGTGGCGGTCCGCAGCACCTGCGGGTCGATCAAGGCCTCGAAACCCGACCAGTCGTACGAGGTGCGCGCCGAACCGTGATCGGCGGTGGCGTCCGCGCAGCGCCGGTTCACCAGCGCGACCCGCCGGGTACGCCGCCCGCTGCCCACCTGCTTGAGCCAGATCAGCCGCGACGTGCTCCACGGCCGCGCAGCGCTCTGGCCGGGGATGAAGGCGTGCCCGCGGATCCGCAGCTTGCCGCCCTCCCAGGCGAGCTCGTGCACCCGCGACCGCGGGCGGGGCGTCCCGGCGACGAACACCTCCGGTGGCAGCTGCGGCACCTTCTTCTGCAGCAGATCCATGTCGTGATAGCGCCGCAGGCCCCGGCGCATGATCCGGCGCTGCCGGCGCAGCACGGGCAGCAGCTCCAGGATCTCCGGCATCATCCGGTTGCGGACCAGCGTCCAGAGCACCCGCTGCACCGCGGGCAGCTCCAGGATCGCCTCCGGGTCGACGGTGTCGAGGAAGGCGTTGGTGCGCTCCAGGAACACCTCGCGGTACTCGTCGGTGACATTGGGCAGCACGCGCAGGAACAGCATCAGGTCGCTGGTCATCACCGACTCGTCGTACTTGCGCTTGAGCGCCTGGTGACCCGACTCGCCGAGCACCCGGCTGACGCCCCAGCAGTTGTTCAGCCGGTCGATGAAGGCGGGCAGCTCCTCGCGGCGCTGCGTGATCGACTTGTCCGGGCCCTCCCGCTCGCGCCAGTAGTAGACCGGCGTCTCGAGCACGTCGACCGCCTCCGCCAGCACGTGCGCCGGGACGGTGACGGGGATGTCCTCATAGAGCACGCCCTCGGGGAAGGTGAACCCGTGCGCATCCCAGAAACTGCGCTTGAAGACCTTGTTCCAGGCCGTACGGTCACCGAGCAGCACGGGATGCTTGCTGACGTGCGTGGACAGGTGGGTCGCGGCGAACGGTGCCCGGTGCAGCGGGGACTGCCCCAGCCCCCGGGTCGTCAGCCGGAGCACGTTCGCGCAGGAGAAGTCGGAGCCGGTCTGCTCCAGGCTGCCCACCAGGAGCTCCGCCGCGTACGGGGCCAGCACGTCGTCGCTGTCGACGAACATCAGGTACTCGCCGGTGGCCCGCGCCGTCCCGGTGTTGCGGGCGGCGCCCAGCCCCGCGTTCTCCTGCCGGACGAGCCGGAACCGCGGGTCGGCGGCCACGAACCGCTCCGCGATGGCGGCGCTCTCGTCGGTGGAGCCGTCGTCCACCACGATCACTTCCAGCTCGCGCCGGGTCTGCCCGGCGAGCGAGTCCAGGCATTCGCCGAGGTAGGGCGCCACGTTGTAGACGGGCACGACGACGCTGAGCACGGATCCGGCCATGCCGTCAGGCTAGGGTGATCAAGCCACCCGAGCAGCACAGATGCCCATCATCGACCCATTCGGGGGTGCCCTACAGTGGCGCGGTGCAGTCGATAATCGCCACGCTCGGTTACGTGCTCTCCGACGACGGCCGGAGGGTGCTGATGATCCGGCGGGACACCCGTCCGGACGATCAGCACTTCGGCTACTACAACGGGCTGGGCGGCAAGCTGGAGCCGGACGAGGACGTGGTCGCGGGCATGCGGCGGGAGATCCGCGAGGAGGCCGGCCTGGAGTGCGGCACCGTGGAGCTGGCCGGCACCGTCTCGTGGCCGGGCTTCGGGCGCAACGGCGAGAACTGGTTCGGCTTCCTGTTCCGCATCCCCGTCTGGACCGGCACGCCGCTGTCCGGCAACGACGAGGGCAGCCTGCACTGGATGGAGGTCGCGGACGTCCTCGCCGGCAAGCTGCCCATGTGGGAGTCGGACCGCCACTTCCTGCCGCTGGTCTTCGCGCCTTCGCCGCGGCCGTTCCACGGCGTCATGCCGTTCACCAACGGCCGCGCGACGTCCTGGTCCTACTCCTCCTAAAACCTCCTCATGCCGCCGAACTGGCGGTCGCCGGCGTCGCCGAGGCCGGGGACGATGTACTTGCTGTCGTTGAGGCCCTCGTCGATGCTGGCGGTCACCAGGCGCAGCGGCAGGCCGGACTTCTCGAGGCGCTCGATGCCCTCGGGGGCGGCCAGCACGCAGCCGATGATGATGTCCGTGCAGCCGCGGTCGACCAGCAGCTGGCAGCAGTGGATCAGCGAGCCGCCGGTGGCGACCATCGGGTCGAGGACCAGCACGGGCAGGCCGGAGAGGTCCACCGGCAGCGACTCCATGTAAGCCCGCGGCTCGTACGTCTCCTCGTCGCGCGCCAGCCCCACGAAGCCCATGGACGACTCGGGCAGCAGCGCGAGCGCGGAGTCGGCCATGCCCAGGCCGGCCCGGAGCACCGGGACGATCAGCGGCGGGTTGGCGAGCCGGGTGCCCCGGGTCGGCGCCACCGGCGTCTCGATCGGGTACTGCTCCGTGGCGAACGACCGGGCCGCCTCGTAGACCACCATCGTGGTCAGCTCGTGCAGCGCGGCGCGGAAGACCCCGGGGTCGTTCTCGGCCTTGCGCATGGCGGTGAGTCGGGTCTGGGCCAACGGATGATCAACGACGAGTACGTCCACGCTGATCAACCTACCGGTGCGGTTCGCCGGGAACGGTAACGGCCGGGATTCCGTCCGGCTACGGCCTGCGGGGGTTCGCCAAGATCAACTGGTGGGGTGCCGCGTAGAATCCGTCTCATGACTGCGACGACGGCTCCGGGACTGCCCGGCGTGTCCGGTTCCGCCTATGATCTCCGGTCTTTCCTGCACGGGTTGCCCGGTGTCGACAAGGTCGGCGTCGAGGCGCGCGCGGCCGCCCTCGGCACCCGG